>JAYUWZ010001212.1:0-2389 GCA_043753265.1 Verrucomicrobiaceae bacterium | reverse complement strand
TTTCACGCATGACGATGCACTAGGAATGAACACCTTGCGACCGCGCACCAACGGTGCGCAAGAGCTCGACTCTACTGTCATCAAATCACCGCTCACTCCGCTCACCGCAGCCCTAGTGGAATTACCCGCTCCGAGATTATCTCATCTGCATGATTCGTATCCCTCTGACCTTCCTAGCCGCAACGGCCTCCGCCGCCGAGCTGCCAGCGCCCGTTGCGCACAAGGTCGATTTTGTAAAAGACATCGCCCCGATCTTCGAGGCAAAGTGCGTGAAATGCCACGGGCCGGAGAAGCAGAAGAGTGGCTACCGGCTGGATATGAAAAGCGTGGCGCTCACCGGTGGCGAGGGCCATGCGCCAAATATCATCCCCGGCAAAAGCGCAGAGAGCCCGCTGGTGAAATTTGTCGCAGGGCAGGTGGAAGATATGATGATGCCCCCCAAGGGCGAAACTCTGAGCAACGGCCAGATTGCTCTGCTAAGAAAATGGATCGACGACGGCGCGGAGTGGCCGGACAGCGCGAGCGCAAAGGCGGCGGACCCGCTGGACTGGTGGAGCCTGAAGCCACCTGTGAAAGCGGCGCTCCCCGCGGCGGCAGCCCAAAGCCCAATCGATGCATTCGTGACTGCGAAGCTGGCAAAGACCGGCCTGGCAATGGCACCGCAAGCCGACGCCCTCACGCTCTGCCGACGCCTGTACTTCGATCTCACGGGACTTCCCCCTACACCCGAGGAAATAGAGGCATTCGTGGCAGACACAAAGCCAGACAAGTATGAGCAGCTGGTGGACAAGCTGCTCGCCTCGCCCACCTACGGGGAGCGCTGGGCCCGGCACTGGCTGGACGTCGTCCACTACGGGGACACTCATGGATACGACAAGGACCAGCCACGCCCGAACGCGTGGCCATATCGTGACTATGTGATTCGCGCCCTGAATACGGACAAACCCTACGCGCGGTTTGTGCAGGAGCAGATTGCGGGGGACGTTCTATTTCCCGGCACCCAGGACGGCATCGAGGCGCTGGGATTTCTCTCGGCAGGGCCATGGGACCTGATTGGGCACGCCGAGGTGTCGGAGGACAAAATCGACGGGAAAATCGCTCGGCACCTGGATCGCGATGACATGGTGGGAAACACGATTGGCACGTTCACAAGCGTCACCGTCCAATGCGCGCAGTGCCACAACCACAAGTTCGATCCAGTTTCCCAGGAGGACTACTATTCCCTGCAGGCGGTTTTCGCGGCAATCGATCGCACAGACAAGCAATACGACCTCGACCCGCAGCGCGCGGCACTCCGCAAGGAACTCACGGCAAAAAGGAAGGCGCTGGAGGAAAAGGAAAAGGCGCTGGCCGAACAACTGACGAAAACCGCCGGGCCGGAATTTGTGAAGCTGGAAAAAGAGATCAAGGCAGCGGAAAGCTCGGCATCACAAGGCAGGCGGCCCGAATACGGGTGGCACAGTGCCATCGAGAAAGTGCAGGAAACGCGCAAGTGGGTGCAAATCGATCTCGGTTCGTCTGTGACACTCGACCGCATCGTGCTCGCGGGGGTCTGGGACGATTTCAACGGCATTGGTCCCGGATTTGGCTTTCCCGTCCGCTTCCGCATCGAGGCGAGTGATGAGCCGGATTTCCGCGGGGTCCCAGTGGTGATTGCCGCGCAAGACCTGGTGGACTACGTAAATCCCGGCACGGCCCCGCAGACATTTCCCGCCACCGGGAAGAGTGGGCGCTACCTGCGCATTACTGCAACGAAGCTCGCCCCACGACAAAACGATTTCATCTTCGCACTCGCGGAGGTCCAGGCGTTTGACACCACGGGAAAAAACGTCGCCTTCAGTGCAGCGATCACGAGCCCCGATAGCATCGAGGCACCCGTGCGCTGGGCACGCAAGAATCTCACAGACGGCATTTATCCCGCAGCGACGGGGGGTGGCGAGAAACTCGCCAGCCTGCGAGAGAAGCGCGACGCCATCCTCGCGAAGGCGCTGGATGCAAAAACCCGGTCGGAGCGGGAGGCCAATGGAAGAGCGCTGCAGGAGACAGCCAGGGAACTTGCGAAGCTACCAGCGTCACAGGTGGTCTTTGCCGGCACAGTGCATACAGGGGACGGTAATTTCAAAGGCACCGGAGGCGGGAAGCCCAGAAAGATTTCGCTGCTCGCCCGCGGACAGGTGACTCAGCCGCTGCGCGAGATGCAGCCAGCGGCGCTGAGTGTGCTGAACGAGCTGCTACCCTCGCGCTTCGAACTGCCTGCCGATGCGCCGGAGGGTGCGCGCCGTGCGGCACTGGCAAACTGGATTACCGATGCAAAGAATCCCCTCACCTGGCGAAGCATCGTGAACAGGGTGTGGATGTATCACTTCGGCCACGGCATCGTCGATTCGCC
>JAYUWZ010001211.1:0-2391 GCA_043753265.1 Verrucomicrobiaceae bacterium | reverse complement strand
CCGGAGTCGCCTCGGCGGCATATCTCGTGGTGACTATCCCCCATGCCGAGACCAGCCTTCGCATCATCCAGGCGGCACGGGAAGTGGCTCCGATTATCCGCGTCCTCGCCCGGGCGCAATACATCAACCAGCACGAAGCCTTCGCCCAAGCGGGAGCTGCCATCATTCGCTATGATGAATCGGAGTCGGCGGCTGCGCTCGCTGAAGCATTACTGCACGACATTGATGTTCCCTCCGATCGTATCGATGCCGTGATAACCAGCATCCGGAACGAACTTGCCCCCACTCGAAAAAAACGCGGAAAAGCGGATTTTTAGCCCCCGAATGTGGGTGCGTTCATGCCACTTCCAAACACTCTCAAAAAGGAGATGAAGCCAGCCTCGGAAACGGGTTTCATGGTGGCGCTGTAATCGAAAACGATCCAGGCGGTTCTTATATTCTCCAAGGCCTATCCAATGGGAGGAGGCACGATACGGCCAGCACGAGGTGAAACCGATGTTGGCATTCTGCGCGCCCCGCTCAAAGCTGTGCGTTCTGCGATTATTAACACTGGCATTTCACACCCATGAGCACTTTTGACCGCCTAAAAAATCCAACTCGCCGGCAAGTCATTACTGCCGGCGTGGCAACGATCGTCGCGACTGCCATGAGTCAGGGTCAGGAACCAGCCATCCCACCCGCGCCTAAGAAAAAGGGCCGCGCAGAGCTTCCCATTCCGCGGGATGCCGTCACTGGCCCAATGGTCGGCCACACATCGGACAGCGAAACGCACCTCTGGATTCGCCCTGCAAAACCCGGCTCCGTCTCACTCATCGTCACGGCAAAAAACGGGCCGGAGAAGCGCTTCACTGCGGAGGCCCTCGAGGCGAGCGACCTGTGTGTCGCGATCCGCGTGCCGGGCCTGGCGCCAGCCACCGACTACACCTTTCGCTTTGAGCAGAATGACGTACCGATCGGCAGTGGCCGCTTCCGTACGTGGGCTGCGCCGGGCACCCCCTCAAAGGTCACGCTCGCCCTCGGCTCCTGCGCCTACAATGAGGCTTCGCCCGTTTGGTCGCGTATGCAGCAGAGCGGCTGCGATGGTCTCCTGCTCATGGGCGACACGCCTTACATCGACAGCTATGATCTCACAAACGTCCGACGCAGGCATCGCGAGTTTTTGCACATCCCAGAGTTGAAGCCGCTTCTCGCACAGGTGCCAGTCTGGGGCACATGGGACGATCACGATTTCGGCCTCAACTCGCACCTCGGCAATTCGCATCTCAAGGGCAAAGAGGAGACGCGGAAGGGTTTTGTGGAATACCGCGCGCTGTCGAACCACGGTGAAAACGGTGCCGGAGTTTACACGCGCTTTCGCGCAGGTCCGCTAGAAGTCTGGCTGCTGGATCCACGCTGGTTTTCCATGACGGAGAAGTCGCCCGTGAATCCCGAGCTGCCATCTTGCTTTGGCGCAGCGCAGTGGAAATGGTTGCTGGCCTCGCTGAAGGCAAGCACCGCGCCTTTCAAGCTGCTGGCAATGGGCGAAGTTTGGCAGGACAAGGAAAACCATGAAAGTGACGACATGGGTACCTTTCTTCACGAGCGAGAGGCGCTCTTCGATTTCATCCGTGCGGAAAAAATCAGCGGCGTGACGCTCTTCGGAGGCGACATCCACGTTTCGCGGCACCTCTGCACGAAAGGCCGCGCGGGCTACGATCTGCACGAATTCGTCTGTTCACCGCTGCATTCGAGCACCATTCCCTCACTCAATATCCCCCACCCCGATCTCGTCTGGGGGCACCCGGAGCCGCGCACCTTCCTCCGCATCACCGCCGACGACACCGTGCGCCCTGCACGTCTTGTGGCCACTTATATTAACGCTGCAGGCGAGGTGCTTCACGAAGTGAAGCTCACCAGTGCCCAACTCACGCCCGCGTGAACTAAAAAATCGAGCTAGTGCAGCCGCGCACCTCGATGGCCTCGCACGTCCGACGACTGCACATAAATCCCCGCCTGCCCTCGACCACCGGCCCACGGCGTTCCGGCATGGAAATCACTCCCGTTTCTCTGGCACGCGAAGACTGTTTCTCCGAAGCACACCCGCCCAGTAGCGCTAGTGCGGTGACTCCGTACAACCATCCAGACCAACGGGTGCGTGGCTCTTCCATTATTCAGCCCCCTTTGCCAGTGCGTCCCGCCCAGGACCGGAAAGGGAATGGGAACAACGCCGTTTGGCAGGGATCGGTTTGAGGCAATACATGCTTACTAGTTCGCCTTTTACGCGGTGGGCTTCCTATAGTCAATGGCAGAACCTCCATCTCGGGCTTGGCCCAGCGTCATTTCGCATGGAGACAAGAATCGGTCATTCCAGCGGTGCCCAATAAACTTTGCCGATCTTCTAACAAAGCCCCA
>JAYUWZ010001210.1:0-2393 GCA_043753265.1 Verrucomicrobiaceae bacterium | reverse complement strand
TGCGAAGCACCAGCCACAGCGGGATGTTGGTCCGTTTTGTGAGCAGTATTTGGCTGGCGGAAGTTGTTGCGCCTGGTGCTTCGCACACAGACCGCGCTCCTATTCTGGGTTCGCGCTGTTCCCGGCAGGGAAAGCGCTTGAGAAACCACACCCACGTATCGTCGCCTCACTTTTGCTCCAACCGCGCCCACTATAAATCACACCCCGCTCCAAAGGCTGCGAGCATCGCATTACTCCGAGGGCGCTTCGCGCTTCAACTTCGTGCCCACCCGTCGCTTGCGCCATTGGGCGTTAAGCGTTGAGCGTTGGACGTTGGGCGTTTTTCCCGCCCGTTGTACTTGCCTCCCCCTCCCCACCCTGTCTCATAAACCCATGCTCCGTACTCTGTTTCTATCCCTCGTGCTTGCGCTGCCAGTCGCCGCGACCGCGCAGGAGGTCAAGTCCACCATCAAGCCGCTCACGTTTGTGGAGTATGATTTGCCGAATGGCCTGCACGTGATTCTGCATGAGAACCACAGCGCGCCAGTGGTGTCCACCTACCTGCTCTACCACGTGGGCAGCAAGGACGAGCGCTCGAACCGCACCGGGTTCGCCCACTTTTTCGAGCACCTCATGTTTGAGGGCAGCAACAACATCCCCCGCAAGACCATCGACAAATACATCTCCGGCGCGGGCGGTGTGCTGAACGCCAGCACATCCTTCGACCGGACGGACTACTTTTTCAATCTCCCCGCCAACCAGCTCAAGCTGGCCCTGTGGATCGAGAGCGAGCGCATGCTGCAAAACCGCATCGACGAAACCGGCGTTGAGACGCAGCGCCAGGTAGTGAAGGAAGAGCGCCGCATGCGGTATGACAACCAGCCCTACGGCTCGCTGTTCGAGAAGCTCTGCGGCCTTGCCTTTGCAGGCACCCCGTATGCATGGACACCCATCGGCAGCGCCCAATACATCGACGAGGCGAAGATCGAGGAGTTCCGGGATTTCTGGAAGGTGTGGTATGTGCCGAACAACGCGACCCTCGCCATCGCAGGTGCCATCAATGTCGAGGAGACAAAGAAGCTCGTGGCGGATTACTTTGGGGCCATCCCCAAGGGCAAGGCACCCGAGCGCCCGGTGGTGAAACTGCCCGAGGTGACCAGCCCGCAAAAGCTCGTGGTGGAGGATAAGAAGACGCCGCTCCCCGCATCCCTGCATGCCTGGCACGCCTGCGAGCAAACGCATCCCGACGCCTACGCACTCGATATGCTGGCCAACATCATGGCCACGGGCCGCAGCTCGCGGCTCTACAAGCGGCTGGTGGACAAGGAGCAGGTCGCCGTCGCGGCACAGGCCTTCCCCATCCTTTTTGAAAAAGCCGGGCTCGTGGGCGTAATGGCCAACGGGCAGGGCGGCGTGACTTTGGAGCAGCTCGACAAGCTCATCACCGAGGAAGTGGAAAAAGTGAAGGCCGAGGGCGTGACGGAGGAGGAATTCTCCAAGGCCCAAAACCAGAAGGAAGCCGAAATCGCGAACGACAACGGCACTATGATGGCCCGCGCACGCAACCTCGCCAATGCCCATCTTTTCCAGGGCAAGACGGAGGAGGTGAACAACGAACTCAAACGCTACCTGGCAGTGAAACGCGAGGACCTGCAGCGCGTGGCAAAGAAGTATTTCGACCAGCAAAAGGTGTTCGTGGTGCACTATCCCGTGCCGGGACCGAAGCTCGACGTGCCCAGTGCCCCCAAGGAAGACGGACCCGGGGAGCAGAGCGAGGAAGACCTGCGCAAACGCAAGCGCGCCACCACGCCCAAGGCTGAGCCAGTCGCGCCCAAGGCCAAGTAATCGACAAAACCGAACTCCTCTTTTCATTACCTCTTTTCATTTTATGCGCCTTCCCATTCTCGCAGCAGCACTGGCCCTCACACCGCTGGTCCACGCCGACATCGACCGCACCAAAAAGCCCACGCCCGGGCCTGCGCCCGCCGCGGCGTTTCCGGACTACGCCACAAAGGAGCTTCCGAATGGCCTGAAGATCTTCGTCATCGAGGATGACCGCAAGCCGACCATCACCATCCGCCTCATGCTGAAGGCGGGCAACTCGCTCGATGGCGACAAGCCAGGCATGACGGACTTTGTCGCGTCGCTGCTCAACCGCGGCACAAAGACGATGGATGCCGATGCCTTTGCAAAGGCAGTCGATTCCATCGGTGCCTCGCTCGAAGCCGGTGCAGGGCCTGATTCCATCAGCGTCTCCACGGGCGGCCTTGTGAAATACACCGACCGCCTGCTCGAGCTTCTCACGGATGCCATCCTGAACCCGGTCTTCCCGCAGGAGCAGTTTGCAAAGGAGCAAAAGCGCACGCTCTCCGGCCTCATCGCATCGAAGAAGCAGCCCGGCGCGCTCGTGGGCA
>JAYUWZ010001209.1:0-2394 GCA_043753265.1 Verrucomicrobiaceae bacterium | reverse complement strand
TCCGCAACTGGATGTATTTCACCTGGCTCAGCGGCGACATGATCGTGGAGCAATCCGTCCACAGCGTCGACAAGATGAGCTGGACTTTCAAGGACGTGCCCCCCGTGAAGTGCGTCGCCATCGGCGGCCGCATGCAGCGCATCGAGGAGCAATACGGCCACGTGTACGACAATTTCTCCGTCATGTATGAGTGGGCCGACGGCAAGCGCGGCTTCATCTTCGCCCGCCAGCAGGCTGGGTGCTCCAACGAAAACAACGACTACATCACCGGGGCCAGCGGCCACGCGACCGTGATGGGCTTCCGCCCGCTGCACCTCATCCAGGGCGGCGACGGACAGCAATGGGCCTACGAAAAACACGGCGGCGCGGACGGCGCGAGCGCGGGTCCCAAGAACGACATGTACATGCAGGAGCACAAGGAACTCATCGAGAGCATCCGCGCCGGCAAGCCCGTAAACATGGGCGAGCAGCTCGCACACAGCTCCATGCTCGCCATCATGGGCCGCATGAGCGCCTACACCGGCCGCACCATCGAGTGGGAGGAAGCCCTCAAGTCCAACGAAGTCTGGGCACCAAAGGAAGAGCTCAAGTGGGACATGAAGCTAGCGACCCCCGAGGTCGCCATGCCCGGCCGCTACAAGCTCCCCGCCTAAATAAAGTAGGCGAGGTTTCCAACCTCGCTCTAAAACTTCAAATCTCACAAAAGGGCGCAGTGCACAAAAAGCACTTCGCCCTTTTCGTTTATACGTAGTCCCGCCTTTATCATCTCCCCTTTTTAACTGCCCTCCTAAGAAACATAACATGGGGCATGATTGTTTGTGTGGAGATTAATCACACCGTTCTATCTCACATTAAGAATCCGAAGTTACGGTGGCGCGAGCGCCCTTCCAAAAACAGTCATCCTGAGCGAGGAACGAGCCGAAGGACCTCACTTCGTCGTGGTGTGCGCATGGGCAGGATGATCGCTAAAATTTGGGGAAATGCGTCATCTCGCTATTTGCTCTCCAACAGCTTGCAGATGAGATTCAAATCAATTCGACATGCACACTTCAAACATGTCATAAGATATATCCCGCTATTTATGCGATTTATTGTCATCGCCTTCATTTCGTCTTCCGCCTCGAATATAATTGGCGATCCATCCATATGCAAATAATAGGACGAGCATTACAGCTAGCCAAAGCAATAACGGGAGTGGCTTTTCGGGGTCCAATCCTAAAGCCCGAATTAGTAAAAACCCAATAAAAGCCGAGCCAAATGTCACAAGAAACTTCTCCACAATGGATGTATGCATTTTATACTATTATTTGGATAGCATGTAGTCGCTAAAAACTCCTTCACCGTAACACTGATTTAATGGAGGCGAAGACTATTGTATCAATACCCCAGCCTCCACCAAAGCCTTCCGCACCCGCACATCCCCCCTCGGGTCCGCCCCTTTAAAGTCCCGCCGGTTGGGATACCCCAATTCCAACTGCGTCACGTGCGGCCCATCCAGCCGTATCACCACCACACTCTGCGAGTGCGAAGAAAGCGATCGCGTAAATTTCCCCTCGTACAACACCTCGCCGCCGAGCCGCACTTGAAACGGCACACCCGCGACGAGTTTCGCCCCGAGCTTTTCCTGTAACTCCTCAATCAACCCCTTCCTCAAACGGATTGCGTGGGACGGCCAATGATACGCAACAAAGTCCGCCCCCTTGATAAACGGCACCCCATCCTTGCCAGTGATGCTCAGTTCCAGCGCCCTCCCCGTGGGCTTCGGCAGCCTCAGCTTGTAAACAAATGGCTCCGACTCGATCATTTTTCCCTCCACCGAAACCTCAGCCGTCAGACTGACCTCAGGCGCTACATAAGCCTGCCAGCCCGCACCCTGAAAGGAATGCACCGGCGACCTCGGCGGAGCGCCACGCGGGCGCATGCGCGCCCATCCCCAATACCACTTTTCCTCCCGCTCCCCATCCGCACTACCGAGCAGCAAAATGGCGTGAGCCGACACCGTATACAGCACCTTGCTCTCCCCCGGCCCAATCGTCACCGGCTTCGCCGCAGCCGCTTTCCACAAATTGAGATGCACCGGAAAATGGTGCGCCTCCCCAATCAGATTATTCCGCTCCCCATCATACCCCTCAAAAGCCGCCACAGCCTTCGCAGAGTTATTCGTGAGCACACAGGAAATGCCAACCGTCCGCCCCCATTCATCCAGATCGCCATGGGCAATGAACGAGCTCAGCGTGATAGCGACAGGCGGTTTTTCTTTAGACATGGCCAAGGGCGCAAACACCCCACCCACGATGAAAACCAAAAGCCATCGAAACAAAGGCAGGAGCTTCATGAACCCAACTACCCCCATTCCCCCTCACCAACCATACGGCGACCACCGTATCATTCGTC
>JAYUWZ010001208.1:0-2394 GCA_043753265.1 Verrucomicrobiaceae bacterium | reverse complement strand
CTGTGGTCGCTCTGCGTGGAGCCCGTGGTGCAGGCGCTGAGCAAGGCGGACCCTGAGGGCGCGGCTGAATACACCAAGCGTGGCGCGGCACACCGCGAATCGCTCGCGGCCCTGCACAAGTGGGCAAAGGAGCGGGTGGCCACCCTTCCCGCCACGCAGCGGACGCTCATCACCAGCCATGATGCTTTCAACTACCTGGGCCGCGCCTATGGTTTCCAGGTGGTGGGCGTGCAGGGCATCTCCACGGTGACCGAGGCCGGCCTCGCGGACATCGTGAAGGTCGTGGATCTCATCAAACAAAAGGGCGTGAAGGCCGTCTTCGTGGAAAGCAGCGTGCCCAAGGCGGCCATTGAGCGCATCAGCAAGGACAGTGGCGCACGCGTCGGCGGTGAGCTCTTTTCCGATGCGCTCGGCACTGTCGGGCAAATGGAGACAGGGGGTGGTGAAACCTACGACGTGGGCACGGTGCCCGGCATGCTGAAGCACAACATCAACACCGTCGTGGAGGCACTGAAGTGAACCGCGTTCCCCTTCTCATCGCCCCGGCACTCCTCGCAGTCCTGCCATCTCTCGAGGCCAAGTCGCCCCCGGCCCCGCCCGACAAAAGCGGATACTCCCTCTTCAATCCCACTCCGCGTGAATTCATGCGCGAGATGAGCACCGACCGACCGGATGTCACGGAGAGCGCCTACACGGTGGATGCCGGCCATGTGCAAATCGAGTTTGACCTCGCACGGTTCACCCGTGACCACCACACGCCGGAACGCGACGGCGGTAGCGACTCCTGGTCCTTCGCGGAAGCAAACATCAAGCTCGGGCTCACCAACCGCATGGACCTGCAACTCGTCGTGCCCACTTACAACCGTGTGCGCGGTGGAGCGGAGGGATTTGGCGATCTCACCCTGCGCCTCAAGGTCAATATGTGGGGAAACGACGGGGGCACGACGGCACTGGCGCTCATGCCTTTCGTAAAAATCCCCACCGCCGCGGATGGCCTCGGCAACGACGAGGTGGAAGGCGGACTCATCATCCCGTTTGCCGCCGAATTGCCCGCTGGATGGGGCTTTGGCGCGATGGCGGAGATCGACATCGTCGCGAGCGAGGGCGGAGGCCACCACCCGGAATTGGTCACCTCTTTCACCTTCAGCCACGACATCGCGGGTGACCTGGGTGGGTATCTGGAATTTGTGAGCGTGTTGAGCGAAAAGACCGACTGGGCCGCTTCCTTCAACTGTGGGCTCACCTACGGGCTCACGGAGGACATCCAGCTCGATGGGGGCGTGAACATCGGCCTCACCCGCGCGGCAGAGGACCTTAGTCCCTTCATTGGATTGAGCGTTCGATTTTGATGAAAGAGTGCCCCGAGCTAATCAACACAACCAACGAGGCCGCATGTCTCGTATCGATTCACGCTCTCCATAGTAGCGCAGGCAAATCCCGTGAACTTCATGGCGACCCACTGCTTTTTTGAATTCCACGGGATCTTTCAGTCGCTTAAAGCTCCCTCAAGATGACAGTGAATAGGTAGTCGAGCTCCCTAAATGACAGCGATTAGGGGAGTCCCGGCATTCGATTATATTCCAAAAATGGCACCCGCACTTGAAACCCACGACCTCACCGTTGCCTATCACCAGCGGCCTGTGCTTTACGGCGTGGACCTCGCGGTACCCGCCGGACGGCTCGTGGGGGTGATGGGACCGAATGGCGCGGGGAAGTCCACGCTCATCAAGGCAATCATGGGCATCGTGAAGCCCGTGGGAGGATGGGTGAAAATCTTTGGCGAACCTGCGGAGCGCGCGCTGAAGCGCGTGGGCTATGTGCCGCAACGTGAATCGGTGGACTGGGACTTCCCCGTGAACGTGATGGATGTCGTGCTCATGGGCCGCTACGGCAAGCTCGGCCTGCTCCGCCGGCCCGGCGCGGCGGACCGCGACATCGCGCGCGCCTGCCTGGAAAAAGTAGGCATGCTGCCGTATGCGGACCGGCAGATTGCCAATCTCAGCGGCGGCCAGCAGCAGCGTGTATTTCTTGCCCGTGCGCTCGCCCAGGAGAGCGATTTGTATTTGATGGACGAACCCTTCGCAGGGGTCGATGCCACCACGGAGGCGGCGATTGTCACGCTGCTGCAGGAGCTCAAGGAACGCGGGAAAACCATCCTCGTCGTCCACCACGACCTCACCAGCGCGCGCCAGTATTTCGATATGATGGTGCTCATCAATATGCGCCTCGTGGCCTTTGGTGACACGGAGGATGTGTTTACCACGGAGTTGCTGCAGAAGACGTACGGCGGCCGCCTTACGATCCTGTCCGAAGTAGCACCAGGGAGGGCGGCGACGTGAGACGTGGAGAGGTGAGACGTGGAGAGGTGAGACGTGGAGAGGTGAGACGTGGAGA
>JAYUWZ010001207.1:0-2395 GCA_043753265.1 Verrucomicrobiaceae bacterium | reverse complement strand
TGCTGTCGCCATCCGCATCACCCGCGATGGCCTCATTCACCGCAAGGTTTGTGTTTGCGGCCTGGATGGCCTCGCGAAGGCTTACGAAGCCATCCGCGGCAACCACATCGGACAATGTGGTGACGGTCAAAGTGGCGGGAGCAATGCGCGACTCCAGCATTTCCAGGGAGGTGCGATGCGTACGTGCGAGAGGACGAATGGGATGTGTGGTGGGTTTCATAACGCCTTTATCATCAGCAAATGCCCGCGCCCAAATCAATGACCATTTCCTCACAATCGAATGGCATTTCTGCGCACAGCGGTTCGTCACCATGGTTTCTCATTCGTCATTTTCCTCCAGCATTTCCCCCGCAATCAGGTAATCCTACATGCCATGAGTTTCCAACCACTGCGCGCACACACCCGCCGCGAGTTCCTGCACGATGCCGGCCGCTTCAGCCTCGGTGCCCTCGCGCTCAATTCGTTGCTCGGCCATGCGCAGGCTGCCGCGAAGCCCGAAAATCCCCTCGCACCGAAGCTTCCCCCAAAGCCCGCAAAGGCCAAGGCGGTCATCTACCTGTCCATGAGCGGCGCGCCTCCGTCGCTCGACATGTTTGACTGGAAACCCGAACTGAAGGCCAACCACCTCAAGGACTGCCCCGAGAAATTCCTGAAGGGCGAAAAATTCGCATTCATCAAGGGCACGCCCAAGCTCCTCGGGTCGCCCTACGAATTCGCGCAGCGCGGACAAAGCGGCGCGTGGATCACGGAGAAGCTCCCGCACATCGGCGGCATCGTAGACGACCTTTGCATCATTCGCTCCATGAATACCGATCAATTCAACCACGCCCCTGCGGAGTTGATGATCTACACCGGCAACATGCGCAATGGCGCGGCCTCCATGGGTTCCTGGGCCACCTACGGCCTCGGCACGGTAAACCAGGATCTGCCCGGCTTTGTTGTACTGCTCAGTGGCGGCAGCGATCCCACCGGTGGCAAGGCCTGCTGGGGCAGCGGATTCCTGCCCGGCGCCTACCAAGGCGTGCAATGCCGCGCGGTTGGCGATCCCATTCTCTACGTGAGCGATCCCGCCGGAATGAGCCGCGAGACCCGACGCCGCTCGCTCGATGCCCTGCGCAAGCTCAACGAGTCCGAGGCTGCGATGTTTGGCGACCCCGAGACGCTTACTCGCATCGAGCAATACGAGCTCGCCTACCGCATGCAGGCCAGCGTGCCCGACGCCTTCGACATCGCCAAGGAGCCGGAGGAGACCCGCGCCATGTATGGCGCAAAGCCGGGGCAGGGGAGCTTCGCAAACAACTGCCTGCTCGCCCGCCGCCTCATCGAAAAAGGCGTGCGCTTCGTGCAACTCTTCGACTGGGGCTGGGACATCCACGGCACGGGCGCGGGCGACGATCTGATGAATTCCTTCCCCAACAAGTGCAAGCAGATCGACCAGGCCTGCGCCGCACTCGTGAAAGATTTGAAACAGCGCGGACTCCTCGAATCCACCCTTGTTGTCTGGGGCGGCGAATTTGGCCGCACCCCGATGAACGAAGCCCGCGGCGGCTCCAAGTTCCTCGGACGCGACCACCACCCGCACTGCTTCACCATGTGGATGGCAGGCGGCGGCGTGAAGCCCGGCCTCAACTATGGCTCCACCGACGAACTCGGCTACTTTGTGGCCGAAAACAAAGTAGGCGTGCGCGACCTCCAGGCCACCATGCTCCACCTCCTCGGCTTCGACCCCCACCACTTCGGCTTTCGCTACCAAGGCCTCAACAACCGCCTCATCGGCCCCACTGACGAAGGCAAAATCGTAAAAGCCATCCTAGCCTGACGCAAGGTGGATGCCGCTCGGAGAGCGTCATCCACCCACAAAAGAAAAACCCGGGCTGCATGCAGCCCGGGCTTCTTGAAATATAGTATCGAGCGCTACGAACTAGCTCTTTGCGGGAGCCGCTTCGACGCTGTCGGCTTTGCCGTGCTCGCTCACGACTTTGACGGCCTTGCCCACGAGATCGGCAACCTTGTCGGCACCGGTGGTGGCAGGGGTGAGGGTCACGGTGGCGGATTTGCCGTCCGCCTTGGTCACGACGACCGTCTTCTTTTCAGCGTCGTAGGACTTGAGCGTGCCTTCGTCGGTCACCTTCTTGCCACAGGCGGCATTCGCGCCGAGGGTGAGGGAGGCCATTGCGAGGAGGGTAAACAGTTTCTTCATATTCTTCGGGATTGTGATTGTAGATGGCAGCGGAAAGCCGCCAACGTAAACTGAATCGTCCATGAAATTCCGCCCCGCGCAAGCTGCAATTTATCTTCTTATCACCCTCGTGCTCGCCGTGGTCGCGCGCGCGCATCCCATTCCGGACATCCCGGTCCGCACCTTTTTCGCAGGCGATGGCACCGCGCTCGTCAC
>JAYUWZ010001206.1:0-2395 GCA_043753265.1 Verrucomicrobiaceae bacterium | reverse complement strand
GCCTCCCGAGGTGCTGAGATAACCGCCGCGGCTGCCAGTAATGGCGATGCCGACCAGGCAGGTGAGCAAAAAGTACGCAAAAAGCATGCGGGCAATGAGCTTTCCGCGGCCGAGAAGGCAGCAGGCCAGTGCAATCATTCCCAGTGTCTCGAGGTAACCAGCAAGGTGATTGGGACAGCCGTAAAAGCCGCTCGCACGCCAGCCGTAGTTGGGACGGAAAAGCTTCGGGATCAGGAAGCCATCCGGCCAGAGCCACAGGAGCATGAAATGGTCGCGCTGCACGAACTGGAGGACACCCGCCAGAACGTGAAGAACGGCGATACCGAACATGGAGTAAACCACCCACATGCGATGTCGCGCGGAGCGGAGGTAGCAGGCGGTGATGAGGTAGACAGCCAGCGAGGCAAGGACCATGTGGAAGTCCATGCGGGCGAGGTATTCCACCGGTGATGTGAGGCTGCGCCAGACGACGTAGCCAACCATGGCCACGGTGGAGCAAAGGCCGAGAATACTGACACCCGGGTGCAAGCGGCGCCAAGACTGGGAGATGGCCAGAATGGAAGCGAGGGCAATGAGGCAGTAGCCGGGGATGGCAAAGAAGAGGCTGAACCCCCCCATCAAGGCCTGGGTGAGGAGCATGCCTGCGATCAGCAGTATGGTGATCAGGAGATGCACAAAATGAGGTAGGGTCGGGAAGAGAGGCTTCTGAGTTTGGGGAGCCACCGTGAGTGCGGTGGCAACACTGTGGGTAGCGGAAACCGGGGGGTGGAAACAAGGGCGCGTTTTGAAAAAGTGCGGGGTAGCAGGCGGGACGGCGAATTTCGGCAACGGGCGAACGGTGCGTGACGCGCGTATGGCGGGGGGCTGAGGGGGTTTTTGCGCATTTTGCGCATTTTATGTGCGGTGCCAGGGGGTGGGGAATTACGGCGATGGGCATCGCCGATAATCCCATTTCGCAAACCATTGGTTTTCTGATTGTTGCGGGGCTGATTGGTATTATCGGCAATAACGGCGATAGGCGATTGGAGGGGTGTGCCGGTGGCGTGGAGGGGGTTTTTGCGCTTTTTACGTCTAGAGCGAGGGGTGCCAGAGGGCTGGGAATTACGGCGATGGGCTTCGCTGATAATCCGATTTTGCAAACCTCTGGTTTTCTGAGTGTTGCGGGGCCGATTGGGATTATCGGCGATAACGGCGACGGGCGATTAGAGGCGTGCGACGGTGGTGTCGAGGGGGTTTTTGCGCTTTTTGCGCATAGAGCAAGGGAAGACCATTTTGATTCTTGGGTAAGGGCGCGAGGATTCCATTGATTGGGTTTATCCCTGCCTCGTTCCTGTTTCGTTTCCATGCATCCCTCCACTCGGGCACCATAGCATTTGGAGTGGGTATTGTCACGAAGGAAGGGTGACTAGCACTGCGTCATGCGTGAAATGGTGGGTAGCAGTATTCGCGGGAGAAATGCCTGGCGCTCGTGCGGTGAAGACGGCGGCAGTGGATGCCGTTGGCTGTCTTCGATTGCTCCCTGGCACATCATTTCAGGCGTGACGGAGTACTATAGCGGTTGCCGAAAATCGTTTGCGGTTCCAGGAGCAGGGATTAGCGTGGATGCAACCCCTTCAGGGTAGGCGCTCCCCATAACCTCACCCAGGGTAGCTCGTTCCTCGCAACCCTGGGGCAATGTTGGGAATTTGTTCATGGGTTGTTGAGCGGCATATCAGCCTGAAAGAAAGGGTGTTGCCCCGCTGCCACTACCACATGACCGCTTTTCATGCGAATAGTGAACCCACGACGCTCATTGAGGCTGCAAGGGCTCGGCGGATTGCTTTGGGGATCAGCCTTCAGCGATTTTCCGCAATCATCGGGCGGAGTATGTGGTCGATTTCAGAGTGGGAAAACGGTCGGGCGCTTCCTCGGAAGTCGAGCCGCAAGAAGCTGGTGGAGTGGCTCGGGTATGACCCCGAAGCGCCTTCGCGATGAAAGCACGACACACCTACCTGTCCTGAACAGGCGGGACCGATCCCCTAAGTCTTTTAATCTCCCTTTTCGCCACACGGATGAGGCGCGTGATGCTGAGTTTGGCCACATCATTGCGAACCGAAAGAAGAATGATGTCGGAGTTCCCTTCTCGCCGGTCGTGGGTATCCGTGCAATTTTCCAGCCAGGCTAAAACATCTTCAAGCCGCGCAATCGCTTCCTGAGTTTTGGGGCGTTTTGAAATCGCGCCGTGGAGAAACTTTTGTATCCGACCATGCGGTGTTGCTGGGTCCATGTCTTTTGGTTGGGGGCCAATAAACCACGCTTTCCACTCTAACGTACTGGATGCGGAGAGGCAAATCGGCGCGGGCTCCTCGATGCTAAAATAAAAGAGGCCAGAGGTGTCCTCTAGCCTTTGTCCCCC
>JAYUWZ010001205.1:0-2396 GCA_043753265.1 Verrucomicrobiaceae bacterium | reverse complement strand
CGGGGGCGGGCATCGTCGGCGCTTCATGCGTTTCCTCATCGCGTTTTTCTTCGCCGTCACGATTGCCCGCGCCGATCTGGCTTCGTATCTCGCCCGGCCCGAGCCGAAGTCCACCTGGAAGCTGGTTGAAAAATCCGAGTTGGGCGATTGCCAGATTTTCACCGTCGCCCTCACTTCGCAGGAATGGCAGGGCATCGAGTGGAAGCACGATATGGCGGTATTCCTGCCCAAGGATGCGAGCACCAAGGACCGGGTGTATCTTCTGAACAATGGCGGGAGCATGAAGCCGGGGGTGGCGGCGTATGGCTCCATGCTGGCCTCGAAGATGAAGGTACCGGTGGCCATCCTCCTCGGCATTCCCAATCAGCCGTTGTTTAACGGCATGCGCGAGGACGTGCTCATCGCCGAGACGCTTGTTCGCTACATGGACACGAAGGATGCCACGTGGCCGCTGCTCTTTCCCATGGTGAAGAGTGTGGTGAAATCGATGGACGTCATCCAGGAACTCAGCGCGAAAGAGTGGGGGACGAAGGTGGAGAAATTTGTGGTCGGCGGCGCAAGCAAGCGCGGGTGGACGAGCTGGCTCACCGCAGCCTCTGATCCGCGGGTGATGGCCATTACGCCCATGGTAATCGATGTGCTGAAGATGCCCGAGCAAATGAAACACCAGGTGGAATGCTTCGGGGGGCCGAGCGAGCAGATCAAACCTTACGTCGCCCGCAACCTCGTGCCGTTGCCGGACACCGCGGAAGCCCGCCAGCTCTGGGCCTGGCTGGATCCCTGGACCTACCGCGCCAAATACACCATGCCCAAGCTCATCATCCTCGGGAACAATGACCGCTATTGGGCCCCCGATGCGCTGAATCTTTATTGGGATGATCTCCCGGGCCCGAAGTATATCAGCTACACGCCCAACGCGGGGCATGATCTTGTGGCCATGACCGCCGATGGAAAGAGGGGAACCCCGATGCGCGCTGTGGAGGCGGCAGCGGCGTTCACCCGCCACCAGGTGACCGGCAAGCCCATGCCTGAGCTGACATGGAAGCACGATGACTCGGATGGGAAGATGCGTCTGGTCGTGACCTCCTCGACTGTCCCGTTGTCTGTAAACGTCTGGCGCTGCGAGGGGCCCACCAAGGATTTGCGCAGCGCCCGCTGGTCCTCCCGCACTGTGGAGATGAAGGACGGCCGAGTCGAAATTTTGGAGACCAAGCCGGAGAGCGGAGTGGTGAGCTTCTTCGCAGACTGTTCCTTTGAAATCGACGGTCTGCCGTACACCCTTTGCACGCAGTTGCGGATGCTGGAGGTGGAGGGTGTGGGCGGACGATGATTGATGGGGTGCGGGTTTGTGAGAGGTGAGAAGTGGAGAAATGAGAGGACACGCGTCGAGGGGTTTTTGCGCATTTGGGTGCGAAAAGGGCGCGTGGTAAATGGCCGTGGACGAGCTGGCGACTCTTCCCTGCCTACGGCTTTGCGGGTTTGGGGGCTGCGCCCTGGCGCCATGCCAGGGCGACGTTGTGGCTTGCGATCTCGTATGCTGCGCCGCCGGAGAAGCCGGGGGATGGGCTCGCTGTGGCTGGCTAAAGTGAGAAGGTAGAGGCCGTCATCCTTGAGCTCGCCCAACTGGGCGGTGCCCTGCGCGTCTGCGGTGAGTTCACGCTCCTCCGCTTTTGGCGTATGGAGTGTGAGCTTTGCGCTCGCGACTGGCTTACGCCATGCCGAGTTTTTCGCGGCCTTCGGGGCTGATGCGGTCGGAGGTCCATGGTGGGTCCCATACGACTTCCACGCTTGCGGAGGCGACACCGGGGAGTGCGCTGATTTTTTCCTCGGCCTCGCGTGCGAGCACGGGGCCCATGCCGCAGCCGGGGGCGGTGAGCGTCATTTTCACGATTACGTTGCTGCCACCCTCGGTGGGCTCGAGGCTGCATCCGTAGATAAGCCCGAGATTGACGATGTCGACCGGGATTTCCGGGTCGTAGCAGGTCTTGAGGATGTCCCACACGACGGTCTCGCTTACCTGTCCATCAATGGCAGCGGGTGTGGCGTTGGGCATCACGGGCTGGCCGATGGCGTCGGCATCCGAGCCGGCGAGGCGGTAGAGGCCAGCCTGCGAAGGAACGAGAAGGGTAAAGGAACCGCCGAGCGCCTGGGTGAGGACGACGGGGGTATCGAGCGGGAGTTCGATTTGTTCGCCGCTGGGAATGCGGAGCACATTTACCGGGCGGGTGGTTTTCAGAGTTTCGCCGTTCATGGCTATTCTCCTCCTCTTTCGTTGTAGCCCGAGGAGCCGACGCCCTTGCCGATGGAGTCCTCGACCATGAGGAGGCCGCTTTCGCCAGCGCGCTCCACGATTTTCAAAAGCTGATCCATTGTGGCCACTTCCTCCACCTGCTCGG
>JAYUWZ010001204.1:0-5248 GCA_043753265.1 Verrucomicrobiaceae bacterium | reverse complement strand
GCTTGGCCACGGCATAGCCGCCATACTTCCCACGCTGGGTTTCGATGTAGCCGGCTTCGCGTAATTCCAACAGGATGCGTTCGACAAATTTAAGCGGGAGATGATTGCTTTGGGCGAGTTCTGAGACGGGGACAATTTCCTTCCCGAGAGACTTGGCCATGCCGAGTTGGATCATGGCACGCAGGGCGTATTCGCCTTTCTTGGTAAGAGTCATTCTTGGTGGAGTATGGCGCTGAATACCGTCCGGATCAAATCCGGTCAATCTTGTCGAAGGCGAAATGGGCGTATCTATGTTGAACCGGTGGAGTTCAACATCGGATTGGCGCGGAAAGTAGCGCGGACTTCCAGTCCGCTTGGGAGGGATTGAGAGGGCAGCTAAATCCCCGCGATGAATGAGACGCTTCCCTACAGCTTGAGCCGGGGATCCTCGGCCAGGAGTTCCTCAAGGGATGGCCAGCCCTTCTCATCTGTGGCTTGGAAGGCGTGCAGGTAGACGGCCACCGTGCCGGGTTCATGGGAGGCAAAGAGTTTGTCCACCGCCTCGGTGAGCTTGGCCTTTTCGGGTGCCTCGGGGAGATCCTCGATGGTGCCGTTTTCGTCGTGTGCGATGCCGAGGGCATCCAGGAAATCGCAGAGGAGCTTGGAGTGGGAGCCCACCAGCCAGATTTGGAGCAGGTGCGCGGCATCGCCCGCATGGCGTGCACGGCCCAGGCTCGACTTGAGCCAGTTCTGGCGGTCAGCCTCCGATTTGCGCTGGACGAATACCGGACGCAGCTTTTGCTCGCGGCAAAAGGTATCGGTGATGACGTGGAGAAGATTCGGCTGCTCCTTGGCCAGGTACGCGAAGATTTCGCTGGTGACGGGCGCTGGCAGGCGGGAAAAAATTTCGTTGGTCTTGAGCATAAGCGGGCGCGGAAATTGGAGACTGCGAGGCGCGGGGGCAAGGGGGAAGAAAGGAAAGTAATCATCATACTTCGCGTGATGCCAGCATCCGCCGCTTCATCGCGTTGCTTGCGTGCAGCCCGCAAATGGGCACATGTGTGGGAATGCCCGCGCCCGTGCCACCGTTTATTCAATCGCTCAGCCTATCCGAGATCGAAGGAGTGCTGATGGGCCGCGGGCAGCCGAAGTATCGGGCGGAGCAGGTGGCGCGCTGGCTGTATGCCAAGCGGGCGATGTCGTTTGACTCGATGACCGACCTGCCGGCCGCGTTGCGCGCCGACCTCGGGCAGGCGTTTGTATTTGCGAAGCTGGAGAACCTCCGCGTGCTGGGCAGCAAGGACACCACGCAGAAGTTTCTTTTCCGGCTGCCCGACGGCGCGCTCATCGAAAGCGTGCTCATCCCCGCCTCGCCCGCGCTGTATGGCGAGGCGAGCGATCGCCGGACTATTTGCATGAGCACGCAGGTGGGCTGCGCGTATGGATGTAAATTTTGCGCGAGCGGGCTGGATGGCTGGGCGCGGAATCTGGCCGCGGCCGAGATTGTGGGGCAGTTTACGGAGGTGGAACGGCTCAGCGGGGAGCGCATCAACAACATTGTGTTCATGGGCATGGGTGAGCCGCTGGCCAATTTCGACAGCCTGATGCAGGCGATCGACATCATCAATTCGCCATGGGGCATCGGGCTGGGCGCGCGCCACATCACCATCTCCACGAGCGGTATTGCTCCGCGCATTCGCGACCTTGCGGACCAGCCGCGGCAAATCCGCCTGGCGATTTCGCTGCATGGGCCGACGGATGAGGTGCGGGAAAAAATCATGCCTGTGAACCGCAAGTATCCCGTGGCGGTGCTCATGGAGGCTTGCGAGTATTTCGTATCGAAGAAAAAACAGCGCATCACTTTTGAGTACATCCTCATCGAAGGAGTGAATGATTCGACTCGATGCGCGGGAGATCTTGCGCGTCTGGCGAAGAAGGTGGGGGCCAAGGTGAACTGCATCCCGTACAACACCGTGGAGGGGCTGGAGTGGAGCCGGCCCAGCGAGGCCCAGCAGGATGCCTTCATGGCGGTGCTCGAACACGCGCGGATTCCGGCGACATTGCGGCGGGAAAAGGGCCACGATATCGCGGCGGCCTGTGGGCAATTGCGGCGGCAGACGATGGCAAAATAAGCCCCGCATCGGAATTTTCGGAGCGCCGGATTGCGACCGAAAGCTCGCAATTACGAATTTGTATCGCGAATGTTCATTCCAGCCCTAAAAGAACTTGGCGCGGGAGATATCCTCGGGTATCCGAATCAGCGAAGTGGGTCACTCAGCGATGAAAAATTTTACCATTCTGGCAGCCGCGTTTTCCACCCTGATCGTCGGATGCGCGACCAAGGGGGTGACGGTATCGACACCAGCACGACACAAGCAGCCCGCTGCGGAGGCTTCCGTCGCACGAGGGAAGGTGGAAACGTGGAACGCACCGGTGACGGTCGAGAATTTGCAGGGGTTCGATGAGGAGATGTTTGCAGACCTTCGTCGCAATGTCCTCGTGCCTCTCTCCAAAGGGCCCTACCGCTACGCCATCGACTCGATCACCCTTGCAGCGATGCCGGGTGTCGAACGCGAATGGACGCTTCTCGTTGCGCTGGATAATGGCGCAGCGGTGCGCGTGGAGCAGTTTGCGCAATGGGATGAATCGAAGCAGTCGTATTTCACGGGTGGGCTCCAGCGTGCAATGGGCGGGCTAAAAGAGGCCAGCCGCAAGGATGAGGCGCTGGGGCGCTACGTGGCTGCCGTGAGCACCCCGCGCAAGGTGACCCGCACGGATGTGCTTATCGCAAAGACCGAGGCTGCCAATCGCGAGAGCGATTAGCTGTATGTGGTCCCGCCTTTAGGCGGAATGAATGCATCGATCGCAACGACGTTTTGGTATGTAGAATTGCGTCCAAACCTCCTTCTGCCGAACCCGCGTATTTCGTAATCAGCAGCGAAGCGCTGCATTTTGCCGCGAAGCGGCACAACAACGGTAGCCGTGGGTGAAAACCCACGGAACAAGCAACACAAAGCCGCGCCGCGTAGCGGCGCACCTGTTATTGTTCGTTGCTTGAAACAGAGAACCCGCAGTCGTGACTACATACGTCGCAACACCGCGAGGACTTCGATTTCCGCAGTCTGGGGGAACATGTCGAGTGGCGTGATCGATTCGAGCGTGTAGACCTTGGTAAGCGCGGCCAGATCGCGAGCGAGGGTCGCGGGATTGCAGGATACGTAGAGGATTTCCGAGGGGGCATTTGCCTGCAGCAATTCCACGACACGGGGAGCAAGACCGATGGCGGGGGGATCGAGGACGATGGCGGTCTGATCCAGATCATTTGCCGCCAGCACTTCGCCGAGCAAGGCAGCGACGTCGCCCGCGAGATAACGCTCGTTTTCCAACGCGCGCCGTCGGGCGGCCTCCACGGCGTGCTCGTTTTCCTCGATGCCGATGACCGTGGCGAATTGAGGTGCGAGGTGGTGGGCGAAAAATCCCGCGCCGCAGTAGGCATCCACCAGCAGGGCCTTCCCCGGCGTAACGGAGCGGGAGACCAGCTCGCGCAATTCCGTGGCCACTGCATCATTGGTCTGCTCGAAAAACTCGCCCCTGTTTCCTGCAACAAGGGTGTAGTCGCCGTCATTCAGCACGCTGCGCCGGAGATTTTTCAGGGACTCGTTCACTTCGGGTTGCGCGAGTTCGCAGCGTTCGATGGGAACCAGGCGATGGGAAGCATGGGCAAAGAAACCCGCCTGGCCACCTGACACGTGTACGCGGATGCGGTTGCGAAAGCCGTAGGGACGCGGGGACGGGACAATGGGGAGCATGGGCACCTCCGCGAGCCTGCCGACACGCCGTAGCGTCTGCTCCACCTGGCGGTGCTTGAGGATGAGTTGCTCCGGGTAGTCCAGATGCTGGTAGGAGCAGCCGCCACACTTTCCAAAGTATACGCAGGGCGGGGTGACTCTGGCAGGCGATGGAGTCACGACGTCGATCAACGAAGCCTCTGCAAATTTTTTCTTATCCCGGGTGATTCGGGCGGTGACGGTGTCACCGGGCGCGGTGAAAGGCACGAAAAAGACCTTTCCATCGAGCCTGGCGACTCCTGCGCCGCCAAATGCAATGTCTGAAATCTCAAGCTGAATAGGTTGACTCATGATCTGAAAAGCAAAGCGGCTTCCACCGATGAGTGGAAGCCGCTATGAAGAAAATTACGGATGGTTCCCGATTTCCAAATTAGAAGCCGTAGCGCACGGAATTGTAGCGCTTACGGGCATTCCAACCGAGTTCCGGCGGGAATTCTTCGTAGCCACCGTGAATCCACGGAATGTTGGATTTCAGTGCCGGGCGGAAGGAGCCACGGGTGGTTGGGAAAGGGAAGGTCACAATCTCATAAACACCCGAACGGATACGGGCAAAGGTGCGGCCAATGCCACGGACGACGCCGTAGGAGGCTGCGGCGGCATTCCCTTCACGGTCATTCATGTTGGCGATGCTCTGGGGCAGTTCCGTGATGCCAAATACGACATTGGAAATTCCACGACCCAGCTTGCGGGTAGGGCCTTGGTCATTCATTGGAGGATCCTGAATGTCAGCGAGAGCGGTGCTGGCGAGGACGACAGTGGTGAGGCTCAGGAGGAGTTTCTTCATGTGTGTAATTCGAGAAAACAGAAATGTTGTGGGTTGGCAAATGGGTTTTTGGTTAGAAGTGCTGAAATTCACCAGATATGGGGCCCGACCGGTTTAAAACCAGCCCTTGATTACCGTCCATAGGTGGCCGAGCCACTGCCAGAGGTAAGAGCCAAAATAGATCCAAAGCCCCAGGTAAGCCCAGGAGAGTACGCCGAAAATGTGGCCGATGATGACCATCACCCCATCGCGGCAGAGCATCCCCACGACGAGAAAGATGATGGCGAGGGCTGGCGGCCCATTTGTGAGGGGGATGGGAAGGGGCAGCGCGAGGAAAAAGCCGCCGGAGACAATCCCAAGCCCAATGAGGCTGACCATCATGGGGCCGCGAATCAACCAGCGCATGCGCGGCTTGGTCCACTTTTCCATGCGCTCCATGAGGCGCGCGATGAAGGGAATGACCCGCTGGAGTGTGGAGTACTCCAGCTTTGTCTTCATCACGAACTTCGGAAGCCATGGCTTCCGGCGCATCATGATTCCCCAGCCGACAAGTGTAATGGCCCAAGCCGGCAACCGTGTGACCGTGCACTACACCGGCTGGCTTTATGACCCGACGAAAGACAACGGCCGCGGCAAGAAATTCGACTCCAGCAAAGAC
>JAYUWZ010001203.1:0-2400 GCA_043753265.1 Verrucomicrobiaceae bacterium | reverse complement strand
CAGCAGAACGCCGAGCGTCCATGGGGCGGGCATCTGGTGTGGCGTCCGGATTTCGCGAATGCTCTGCACGCCAAGCCCAATTGCGGCGGCGATGACGGTAAGGGCGACGAGAAAGGAGGCGATGACCTCCGCTTTCCCGTGGCCGTAGGGATGCTCGTCGTCGGGCGGCTCGGATGCAACGCGCAGGCCGAACCACACCACGAGCGAGCCGAAGATATCGAGCAGCGATTCCACGCCGTCAGCGATGAGGGCGTAGGTGTTGCCCAGCAGGCCCGCCATGATTTTCACGACGCCCAGAAAGGCGTTCACCATGACCCCGAGCATCGCGAGCCGCGCCCCGGAGAGGTAGCGTTGCTGCGCGTGTTTGCGCGCGGCGGCTGAAGACTTGTCGGAATCGGACATCGGAGGCACGGTAGGGGCACAATGGAAAAAGTCAGCGCCATAGTGATCCACGAGCATGGGGAGCCGGCGAAAGTCGCGCGGCTCGAATCGATTGAGCTGGCACCGCCCGCTGCTGGGGAGGCCCGGGTGCGGGTGCGGCTCGCGGCGATCAATCCTGCGGATATCAATGTGCTGGAGGGGAAGTATCCCATCCGCCCCACGCTTCCGGGCGTGCCAGGAGTCGAGGGCGTGGGAGTGGTGGAGTCGCTGGGGCCGGATACGGGGGGCGTCGCGATAGGCGCTACGGTGCTGCTGCCGCATCGATTTGGTGCGTGGCGGGAGGCGGGCAATGCACGAGTGGAGGACTTGGTGGTGATTCCCGACGGAGTGCCGCTGGAGCAGGCGGCGATGCTGCGAATCAATCCGGCGACGGCTTTGCTGATGCTGCGGGAATTTGTGACGCTGAAGCCCGGCGAATGGGTGGTGCAAAACGCAGGCAACTCGGCTGTGGGCCGGTGTGTGATTCGCATCGCGCGGCATCTGGGTTTGCGAACGGTGAGCGTGGTAAGGCGGGTGGAACTGATTGAGGAACTCAAGCGCGAGGGCGGCGACGTGGTGCTGGTGGATGGGGAGACGCTGACCAAGCAGATCGCCAACGCGACGGGAGGTGAACCCATCCGGCTCGCGCTGAATTCCGTCGGCGGTGATAGCGCGACGCGCCTTGCCGGGGCGCTGGCGGCGGAAGGAGTGATTGTGACCTACGGCGCGATGGCGCGGCAGCCATTGCGCATTCCCAATGGGATGCTCATTTTCCAGGATATCGCGTGGAGGGGATTCTGGGTATCGCGGTGGTTTGAGAAAGCCTCGGCGGAGTCGCGCATGGCGTTGTTTGAAGAGCTTTCGCAATTGGCTATTGCGGGTGTGATTGCGACTCCGGTGGAGGCAGTTTACCCGCTTGGGGAGATTGTGGCGGCGCTAGGGCATGCAATGCAGGGGAAGCGGAGTGGGAAGGTGTTGCTGCGGTGCACGTAGTCCCGCCTTTAGGCGGAATGAACGTTTACCAAACGCAGCGCTTTCTTCCAACCCACGAGTCTCAGAAAGCTTCATCGCTCATTCCGCCTGGATGGGACTACGTGCGACTCGCCATCACGTAAAAATCGTGGCAGGGTCTCGTCATGCCAGAGACACCACAGGAGCCGGAAAAGCCGATTGAGCCCAGCGCAAGTACGGGGAACCCGCTGGATTTGCCCCGTCCTTCACGACGCCCGCTCTATATTGCGCTCGCAGTCATCGTGCTTACGGTGGTGGGGAGCGTGCTGTATTCGTGGCAGCGTTGGAAGAAGTGGGAGGCAGAGTGGAGCAGACTGGGACCGATTGAGGCGGCGGGTGGGCAGTATTTTCCATCGCGGCTGGCGTTGAAGGTGCCGCTTTTCCGACAGAGCGACGAGCGCTGGCGGGATGATAAATTGGGCAAAACCCCGGCGTCGCTGGCAGCGGAAGGCTGTGCGGTGGCGAGTGCAGCGATGATCATGGCGAGCTATGGGGCGGATACCAATCCCGGGGAACTCAATAAGTGGCTTACTGAAAATGAAGGGTACGTGGGGACGGGCTGGCTGGTGTGGGAGAAGGCGGCGGAGGCCGTGGGAAACATTGCGCAGAAGGTGTATGAGGATGACCCCAGCTACCGTCTCATCGATGAACAGCTCTTGCGCGGGAATCCGGTAATCGTGAGGCTCCGCACGAAGAGCAACATTACGCATTTTGTCGTCATTGCAGGGAAGGAAGGGTACGATTACCTCACCCTGGATCCCGGTGCTGGCGCGGAGAAGGGGATGTATCCGCTCAAGGAGTTTGGGAGTAAGATTGAGAAATTGCGGTTTTATCAGCGGGTGAAGTAGTTGAATGTGAGGGAGATGATGAGCTCTTGCGCCCCAGTTGGGGCGCGGCCTGATTGGGCCTTAAACCTAGTGCATCGTCATGCGTGAACTGATGGTAAAGGAAGCGAGAAATATTTTAGAT
>JAYUWZ010001202.1:0-5257 GCA_043753265.1 Verrucomicrobiaceae bacterium | reverse complement strand
TGCCTGCGCGATCCGTCACTTTCCCAGCGAGTTCCGCACCGCCACTGCCGCCGATTGTAAATTCCGCCTCAGCCGCGGGAACGATGTTGAACGAGCCGGACATCGCCAAATCCCTCCGCAGTGTCTCCAGGTCCGCCCCGGCAAGTCCGGTCAGCGCCACGCTGAACTTGCTCGATACTTTCACACGGATGGGCGCCTCCTCCGCCTGGACGGCGATGGATGCGGCGAGGATGCAAACTGCGAATTTCATGGTCATGGCTGGAATGGCGATAGCGAAAGAAGGAGGCGGCGTGAAGCCCGCGCTCTTGGTATTCTCCGAAGGCCACCTAATTACTGTCATCTGAGATCCCGAACAAGGGGCGATTGACATTGTGTGTGTTGATGGCCCGAGCAGCTCGAGCGCACACTGGGAATATGGATCGAAGGTGGCGCGAAGCGCGGATCTCCCTGCCTCTAGCTTCGCGGCGGCTGCCACCGGTTTCAGGTTCACCTCTGCCCGAAAATTCCTCCTCCCCCCATCCCGTTTTTGCTGCATGCTTCCCGCAGCATGGCCTCGCTCGTCGCCACCGCCCGTAACTGGGTGGACAATTTCCACGTCAACGCCGGCTCGCGCACCGAACGCGAGGGCCGCACTGTCTGGGTGAAGCAGCGTGGGCGCATGGCCTGGCTCATCATGCGGCTGGCCAATGGATTTTTCCGCCTCGCGGGAAATCCCATCGAGGCCCTCACTGCAAAACCGGCATGGAGTCAATGGGAGGTGAAATGCTTCCACATGCTGCACGGTCCCGATTTCCTGGCAGGCTGCGACGCCGATGGCCGTCCTTGGGCGGAACTCCTGCCCGGCGTGGCTCTCTCCTCGCAACTCGCCGCACACACTCTCACTCCCGCCATGCTCGCAGCGGCGGCGATCGAGTTGCGCCGCGCCCACCAGATCGAAAGCGCACACTACACCGGGGGATGGAGCCACGGCGATCCGCACACGGGGAACTTTCTCTACGACGCGCAGACTGGCCGCGCACGCCTCATCGACTTTGAAGTGCGGCATCGCAGACACCTTCGTCCGGAGGAACGCCACGCCGATGACTTGCTCGTGCTCCTCCAGGACGTATGCGGACGCTGCCATGCAGACGCCTGGCCCCCTCTCGCGCAGGCAGTGGTGCAGGTTTACAGACGTCCCGAAGTGCTTGCCACACTGGCCACAAAACTGCGCGTTCCACATGGATTCCCACGCCTCTGGTGGGCCGTCCGCACTACTTGGATGAAGAGCCCCGAACTCGAACGCCGCCTCAACGAACTCCGCAAATTATTGTGCGCAATGGAGCGCGGACTTCCGGTCCGCATGGGGGGGATTGCAGGTTTTACGCAGACACCCAAAGACATCTCACCGTAGGCGGACTGGAAGTCCGCGCTACTTTGCACACCCTCGCGCATTCCGCGCAATCGCCCACTCCTCCACCGGCTTGCCCCCGATAAGGTGCTCCTGTAACACCCGCTCAAACCGCTCTGCGTTCATCTCCCCGTACCACACCCCTTCCGGGTAAACGACAATCAGCGGCCCTCCCGCACAGATGCGAAAGCAGTCCGCCTTCGTACGCATCGCCTGCACCCCTGTCTCCTTCACCCGCTGCTTGATGGTTTCCCACAGCTTCTCGGCCTCCTTCGGCAGGCAGCACTCCGGCCCCATGCACACAAAAAGATGGCGTTCAGCAGTGGCCACCCCTGCCTTTTTCAAACCAGACTCAAGCGAATTGGACATACCCCACTGAACGCCCGCATCGCACCGCGATCAAGTCATCCTCAATTGTGAACAGGTAAGGCAGGCGCTCTCCGGCAGAGCCGTGCCGCTCGGAGCGCATCCACCTGCCTTACTACTTTCCTGAGCAACACGCCTCCCCGATGAATGGACCGCCGGATATGTTGCCCTCCGACCCGTGCCTTCCATTGCCCCGTTGGACGTTGGACGTTTTGCAGCGGCAGAATCTGCCCATCGCTTTCCCCTCGCACCTCATCATCCGCACGAATAAACTCCCCCCGTGCCCGCGCCGACGAAAGACCGCCTCGCCGAAGCCTTCCTCGATACCCTCGAAATCGAGCGCAACTCATCCCCGATGACGCTGCGCAACTACCGCCACGCCTTGGAGGATTTCCGCACCGTGGTCCCCGAGCCCGGCTGGAAGGAACTCCGTCCCGAGCATTTCAAGCGCTACCTTTTCGACCGCATGAAGGGCGGCCTTGCCAAGCCCACCGTGCGCCTGCGCTTCGCGGCACTCCGCACCTTCTACCGCTTCCTCGTGGAGCGCCACGGCCTCGCCGACAACCCGTTGAAAATGGTCCGTCTGCCCAAGCTCGACAAGAAGCTCCCCGTCGTGCTTTCGCCCAAGCAGGTCATCGCCCTGCTCGACGCTCCAATGGCCCTGCCCAAAAGCGATCGCGCCCCGAAATGGATGCCCCGGCGCGACGCCGCCATCCTCGAGCTTTTTTACAGCAGCGGCCTCCGTCTCGCAGAACTCGCCGCGCTGGATGTGCGCACCATCGACGACTACAGCGAAAGCGTGCGCGTGCTGGGCAAGGGCCGCAAGGAACGCGTGGTGCCTGTGGGCGCGCCGGCATTGCTGGCCATCCAGAAATACCGCCAGGAGGCCGGGGTGAACGCGGGTCCTCTCTTTATCAACAAGCAACGCAAACGCCTCGGTGCCCGCTCCATCTGGCTCTCGCTCAAGCGCTACCTAACCCAGGCAGGCATCCCTTCCAATATATCCCCCCACAAGCTTCGTCATAGTTTCGCCACTCATTTGTTGGATGCCGGCGCGGACCTCCGCAGTGTGCAGTCCCTCCTGGGTCACGCATCTCTTTCCACGACACAGATTTACACTCATGTGACAACTGAGCGTCTGAAACAGGCGTACAATGATGCTCATCCTCGAGCATAACTGAATAAGTATAACTATTTAAGGCTGTTACAACGCCGTCATAGATGAAATTGTCGTGAAATTTGCAGCTTGCGCGACCTAAGCTTCGCTGCCATCCAGAATTGGTTATGACCCCTAAACCATTCTGCTCCTATGTCATTGGGGCACCGCGATTCGTCGAACGCGGTTTGGAAGGGTCGTGCCTTCATCGGGAGCTGGACGGAATGCAATGAGCAGCAGCGAGCATTCCCCACACAAACAGGACGGCCCCCGCCCCTCCAGAGTGACGAATCGTCTGGTGAGGCTGGATAGCGAGACGCCCGCAGCCTTTCCCCCGCCCCCCACGGAACTTTCCCCGGAGTATGTGGATGCGCTCTACAAGGAACTGGAACGCACCCGCGCGGCACTGATGGAGATACAGGAGGAGCACCAAAAGGAGCTCCGCCAGCGCGTGACCAACGAGGCCGCCCTGCGCCTTAGCGAACTGCGCTACCGCGCTTTCGTGGAGCAAAGCACCGAGGCCATTTGGTGCTTCGAGCTCGACCGCCCCGTGCCCGTGGGCCTGCCGCACGAGGAGCAGTTGCGCCATTTGTATCACCACGCCTTTCTCGCCGAGTGCAACGACGCGACGGCGCGCCTCTACGGCTACGACAGCGCGGAGCAGATGAAAGGCCGCCGCCTCAACCAACTGCTCCCGGCCTCGGAGCGCGCGAACGTGGAGAGCATGCGCACCTTCGTGCGAAACAACTACCGCGTGGCCGACGCGCCAACGCGCGAAAACGACCGCTACGGTCGGCTCCATTACTTTCGCAACAACCGCGTCGGCATCGTGGAGGACGGCACGCTCCGCCGCTGGTGGGGCACGCAGCGCGATGTGACGGAACTCATCGAGGCCGAGGATCGCCGCGAGGAAAGCGAGCGCCGCCTGCGCCTCGCTCTCAGTGCGGCGGACATGGGCACCTGGGACTGGGACCTCGCCGCCGGCCAGCTCCAGTGCTCGCCGGAGCTGAACCGCATCGTGGGCCTGCCCGAGACGGAGTCGCGCGGCAGCTACCTTGCCCACGCTCAGTTCATCGAGGAAGACGACCGCGCCCACGTCCGCCGCACCATCTTCGTGGCAATGCGCAAGGGCACGGAGTGGGACTGCGAATTCCGCATCCGCCGTGTGGACGGCGTGCAGCGCTGGCTGCTCGTGCGCGGCGACGTCACCCGCAACTCCGAGGGCAAGCCCACGCACATCGTCGGCGCCGCGACGGACATCACGGTTCGCCGCGAGGCGCAGGCCGAGCGCGAGCACATCGAGCGCAAGATGCAGGACGCCCAAAAGCTCGAGAGCCTCGGCGTGCTCGCGGGCGGCATCGCGCACGATTTCAACAATCTGCTCACCGGCGTCATCGGCAACGCCAGCCTCGCGCTCACCTCCGACGAGCACGAGACCCGCGCACGCCTCACGGAGATTACCCACATCGCCGAGCGCGCAGCCGACCTCTGCCAGCAGATGCTCGCCTACGCCGGCAAGGGCCGCTTCTGCGTGTCGCCGCTCGAGGTCAGCCGGCTCATCAAGGAAACCGCCGCGCTGGTAAAGCTCTCCATCAGCCGGAATGCAAAGATGGCATTCGACCTCGCGCCGAACCTGCCGCCCGTGCTCGCGGACGCCACGCAGCTCCGCCAGATCATCATCAACCTGGTGATGAACGCCTCCGAGGCGCTCGATGAGGATGGCGGCCGCATCCTGCTCTCCACCGGCGCGGTCTCCGCCCGGCGCGCGGAATTCCACGACGCGCGCACCTGCCGCGAGGAGCCGGAGGGCGACTACGTGTTCATCGAGGTCAGCGACACTGGCTGTGGCATGTCGCACGAAACCCTCGCGCGCATCTTCGACCCGTTTTACACCACCAAGTTCACCGGGCGCGGCCTGGGCCTCGCCGCCGTCATCGGCATCGTCCGCGCGCATGGCGGCGCGCTGTTTGTACAAAGCGCGCCAGATCGCGGGACCACCTTCCGCGTGCTCTTCCCGCAGGCTCTCGAGGCTACGGTGCCCCCCGTTTCCGACCAACAGCTCGCCTCCGATTTCCGCGGTGCGGGCACCATCCTCGTAGTGGATGACGAAGGCATGGTGCGCAACATCGCCATCGCCCTGCTGCACGTCGCTGGCTACACGACCGTGGAGGCGCGCGGCGGCCTCGACGCCCTCGAAATTTTCTCCGCCAACCCCCACCACTACGACGCGGTGCTGCTTGACATGACCATGCCCGGCCTCGACGGCGTGCAAGTAATGGAGCGCCTCCGGGTCATCCATCGCACCATCCCCATCGTGCTCATGAGCGGCTACAGCGAATACGAAATCG
>JAYUWZ010001201.1:0-2402 GCA_043753265.1 Verrucomicrobiaceae bacterium | reverse complement strand
CGAATGACGAATGACGAATGACGAATGACGAATGACGAATGACGAATGACGAATGACGAATGACGAATGACGAATGACGGGGGAACGCGCGCTGGATATTTGACACGGTCTTCTTGTGCTTCGACTTGCTTCATACCCCACACACTCCCTCGTTGAATCCTTCGCTTTAGAACCGGTAGTCCAGGCTGATTAGATCGGTGAACCACTGCACGACGGTTTTGCCGTAGAGCTCTTTGCCGGTGGAAATTTTGGTGCGCATGGTCATGCCGTAGCGCAGGAGTCCCTTGGGGTTGTCGACTTCCACGGTGACGACGTAGGTGTGCTCGAGCAGGCGCTCCTTGCCGGTGGCGGGGTCGTGGAAGGTGGGCACGTCGCCGCCGCGGTCTTTGCTGAAGCCGAGCGGGAAATTCTGGGGGTCCATCTGCAGCGGCTCGCCGGCCACGCGGCCGTGGAAGCGGAGGTCGGGGTAGGCGTTGGCGATAAGCGTCACGGGGTGGCCGGGGCGCACATAGCGCACCTCGTATTCGCTGAGGGGCACCTTGATGCGCATGGGATTCAGCGAGCCGATTTCGCACACGGCGTCCTGCGGCGGGCGCAGGAGCATGCCCACCTTTTGATCCATGTCCCGGGAGAGCACGATACCTGCGGTCTTGGCGCGCAAATCGAGCTGCTCCACGTCGTGTTTCGCCTTGGCCACCACGGCTTTTGCGGCGTCGCGGAGGGCGGCGACCTGGCGGAGTTCCTCCACCTTTTCGACGCCGAGGTAGGCATTGTAAGCCAGGTCGTAGCGCTGGTAGTCGGACTCTGCGATCGCCAGGCGCTCGACGAGTTCGCGGTTGGTGAGGCGCGCGATGAGGTCGCCGGGCTTCACCATGTCGCCCTCTTTCACGTGAACCTCGGAGAGGAAGCCCGCGGCCTCCGGATGGACGATCTCCGGGTCGGCGAGTTCCACGGCGCCACGGCGTGTCACGTCCCTGTCCATCGGTATGAAGCACGCGCCGATAAAGATGAGGAGCGGGATGCCGAGCACCTTGCCGATGCGGCGCCAGCGTCCGCCGGGTTTGAGGTCTTCGCGGGATAGATTGAGCTGTTTCACAAAAGTCCAGAGAGGCACCACCACCCAACCCGTAAGTGCGAGGAATGCAAACCAATCCGAGAGCCCTTCGAGGCCGAGCGGCTCCAGATGGGGCCGCATCCACACGATCAGGCTGTAAATGACGTAGTAGCCGTAGAGCCACGAGAGCACGGCGTAGGTGTAAAAAAGGGCGAGCCGCTTTTTCGGCAGGGGCATGCGGGAGAGCATGTCGGCCTTGGAGGCCGTGCCGAAGAGGACCTTGGTGATCTTGTTCTGGATGAGCGCGCGGGACTTCTGCTGGAGGTTCGGCGTCTCAATCAGGTCGATCATGATGTAGTAGCCGTCGAAACGCATGAGGGGGTTTGCGTTGAAGAGGATGGTACTGACGCTCGCGATGACGATGATGTTGAATAGGAAATCCTTGAGAAAGCCCGGCTGCACAACGGACCACAGGATCGCGGCAACGGCAGCGAAGACCAGCTCCACGTAGATGCCCGCAAAGCTCACGAGCATGCGGTGGCGGCGATCGGGCATCGTCCACGAATCGCTCACGTTCACGAAAAAGTACGGCTGGAAGACCATGGTCATCACGCCGATCTCGTGCACCTCTCCCCCGAAATGCTTGCAGGTGAGGCCGTGGCCGAGCTCGTGGATGCTCTTCAGCACGAGCATCGTCACCCACATGAGGGCGATGTTGTGCCAGTTGAAAAGATTGGCGAGCGCCTCGTCGAGCCCCTCGGCCTGGGAGATGAACACCGCAGCCCCCACAGCGATGAGCGCCCAGGAGAGCCAGAAGGTCGTCTTCGTCCAAATCCACCACAGCGGCTTGGCCATGCGGGTGAAGATGCGGTCGGGGTCGTAGAGCGACTTGCGGAAAAAGAAGATGGTGTTGGCGAGGCCGTAGAGGCCGGCTTTCTTCTTCTTGTTTTTCTTCACCGCATCCATGCGCGCCTTCACGCGCTGGCCCTGCACCTGCAGGAACTGCAGGAGCGCGAGGTCGTTTGCAAACTTGAGCACGCGCTCGTTCAACTCCTCCTCGCTGTAGTCGAGCTTGAGGTGGCGGTGAAGGCCCACCCATGTGTCGCGAATCTCGCCAAAGGTGCGCTTGCCGTTGAAGAGCGTCGCCAGGTCGTAGTCCTCACCGGTGAGGCGGAAGTATTGGAGGGAGATGGGATCCTTGACGACGTAGTAGGTGCGCCCCTCGAAGTACTGCTTGGTGATGCTGAGATCGCCCCGCAGCTGAGGCAGCACCACGTTCTCCTGAGGAGGCGCGGCCTTGGGCTGCTCAACAATGACTGGTGCGAGTTCGGCCATGTGCGGTTTACTT
>JAYUWZ010001200.1:0-10917 GCA_043753265.1 Verrucomicrobiaceae bacterium | reverse complement strand
CAAGCTGGGCGACAAATTTCTCGTAAGTGGCAAGCACGCTCGACCTGGGTCTCGCGCTGCATCTTGGCGGCTTCCGTCCCTTTCAGCCGCGCCTCGGCTTCCCCCCGCGAGCGGGAATCCAGAAACGCAGCCTGCTGCGGCTGGATGGTTGCGAGGATCGTTTTGCCGGCCTCGATGCGCTCACCCGCACGCAGCGGAATGCGATTGAGAAAGCCGGCAATGGGCGGCGAGATGATGTAGCGATGGCGGATGCGCGTCTTGCCCTCCTCCAGCACACTCACGATGAGCGGCCCCTTTTCAATGGTGGCCACCTCCACCTGGAGCGGACGCGGGCGCAGACCGGAGACAATCCCCACGAGGAGCGCCACGCCTGCAACCCAGGGAATGATCTTCTTCCACGCGCCTCCCTTCCGGCTGCGGCTCGTCGCGCTGCGCTGTGTGGTGGTGGTCGTGCTATTCATAAAATTAATCGCGGGCTTTCAGGACTCCCAGCAGGTCCAGATTGTGGATGCGACGGCTCACCACGGCGAAGGAGAGCGCCGAGGAAATGAGAACAATGATGATCGGCACGGTGTAGCTGTAGGAGGTGAGGATGAGCGGCAGGCGCACTGTCTCCGTGCTCACGGAGGTGACGATGCCCGTCGCGAGTTGTTTGCCGATGAGCAGCCCGAGTGGCAGCGCGAAGATGGTGAGCAGGAGCAGTTCGCTAATCATCACCCACGCGACCTCGCGCTGCGTGAAGCCGACCACACGCAGGGTCGCCAGGTCGCGGCTGCGCTCCGAGAGGGCGATGCGCGCGCTATTGTACACCACGCCAAATGCGACGATGATGGCGAAGATAAAGTAGAGCCACTGTATCTTGCCGATCATCTCCGCGGTGGTTTTTTTGAAAGTCGCCCGCACTGCGCCAGTGAGGCTCAGCGATGCGATGCGCGGCGACTTTTCCACCTGCTCGAGAAACTCGGTGTAGTGGTTCATGTCCAGGGCCAGATGCGCGCCGCTAATGGTTGCGCCTTCCCGGAGCAGACGGCGCAGCGCGTTGATCTCCATGTAGGCGGCGATGCCCGCGTAATCCACAATCGTCCCCTGCAGAACGGCGGTGAGCTTTGGGCGGTGCCCTTCCTGCACGTCCAGCGTCATGGTATCTCCCGGTTTTGCACCGAGCACCTCCGCAAGCTTGGCGGAGACGAGCATTCCTTCGCGCGGCAGCTCCACGGGATTGCCGTCCGCATTCAGCAATCGATTGAGCGACGCCTCACGGGGGAGTCCCGTGATGCTGAGACGGCGGGACTGGTGGCCGAAGCGTATTTGCGCGGGCACGCTGCGGAAGGGCTGCGCATCGATGACGCCGGGCAGGTGTCGCAAGTCATTCAGCGCACTTGCCGAGCCCGGCTCAATGAGCGCCACCGTGGCATCCTGCCGCTGTGCGAGACTCCATTGGAAATCCATGATGTGGTTGATGCCATCGCGCATCGCCCCAGGAACCACGGGGATCGCCGTCGCCAGCGCCAGGCCCAGTGTGGTAAAGGCGGCCTGCCAAGGGCGGCGCTGGAGATTGCGCAGTGCCATGCGAAAAGCCGGGCTCACAAATTGGTGCAGCCCCAGGCGCTCAATCAGAGAGGGCTTAAATTTTGCGGGCGCCTCCGGCCGCATGGCCTCCGCGGGCGGCAGATTCACCGCCATGCGCACGGAGCCGAATACGCCCACGCAGGCAGCGGCTGCGCTCACGAGGGCTGCGATGCCCACCATGCTCCAGTCGGAATGAAAGCGGAGCGATGGGAATTGGAAGAACTGCTGGTACATCGCCACGAAGCCCTGGCCTAAAAAGAGGCCTGCCCCTGTGCCTATGATCGTGGCGGAGATGACGATGATAAACGCGAAATTGAGGTAGTGTCCGCCAATCTGCCGCGAGGAATAGCCGAGCGCCTTGAGCTGCGCGATTTGCTCGCGTTGAAGGCGGATGAGACGAGAGAGCACCGCGCCGGTCATGAATGCAGCGATGCTGAGAAACACCGTGGGGAAGGCCACGGAAAGGCCTTGCATCACTTTCAATTCATCATCAAGCCTGACCGCGGAAGGGTGATTGCGGCGTCCGTAAGCGATACGCCCGCCATAGGGAGTCAGGATGCGATCCAGCTCCGCCCGCACGGGTGCAGGGTCCTGGACCGGTGCGAGGTCCACGAGCACGCTGTTGAACGCGCCATCGAGATCATACGCCGATGCGAGTTCGCGCTCATTCATCCAAAAGACTCCGAAGCGCCGGCTGTCGGGAAAGGTTTCCCCAGCGCGCGCCTCGAAGACAAATTCCGGGGAGAGCGCGATGCCCACAATCTTCAGTCTCTGCCGTGCGCCGTGGATCGTCGCGTCGATTTCGTGTCCGGGCTGCAGGCCATGCACCTTCGCGAAGGCCTCGCCCAGCACGACCTCGTTGTGACTCCCGCTCGAGGGCACTCGGCCCCGGCGCAGTTGCAGGAGATTGAGCTGCTGCGGGCGGTCCTCTGGCAGCGAAAGGATGCTGCCATCCGCAGGCTCGGAGAGACCTGGCAAATCGAGTGTGAGCCGGCCGGTCACGCGGGTCTCCACCGCTGCCACGCCCGCGATTTCTGCCAGGCGGCCACGCACCGAATTGGGCGCGCGTTTCAATTCACAAAAAAGATCTGCAAAGCGCCGGTTTGCGTAGTAGGAGTCGCGATTCGTTTCCAGCGACACGATGAGCCCGCGCGTGGTGAGCATCATCGCGATGCCGCACGCCATCACGAGGCTGACCGCGACGATCTGCCCCTTCATGCGGGCGAGGTCGCGAAACAGCTTGAGATAGAGCGCGGAAAACATCGGTTACCAGGCCAGTGTGGTTACGGCCCGCCGTGTTTGGTTTTCGTGGATTTCGATCACGCGCCCGTCGGAAAAGTGAATGACGCGATCCGCCATCTCAGCAATGGCCGCATTGTGCGTGATGACAATGGTGAGCGTGCCGATCTCGCGATTCACACGCTCAATGGCTTCCAGGACGGTGATGCCTGTCTTCACATCGAGCGCGCCGGTGGGTTCGTCGCAAAGCAGCACCTCCGGGCGTTTGGCGATGGCGCGTGCAATTGCCACGCGCTGCTGCTGACCGCCGGAAAGCTGAGATGGAAAATGATCCGCGCGATCCTCCAGGGCGACCATGGCCAGTGCTTCAGCAGGGGTCATCGGGTCGCGCGAGATTTCGGTGATGAGCGAGACGTTCTCCTTTGCGGTGAGACTCGGGATGAGATTGTAAAACTGAAAGATGAAGCCCACCGAGTCGCGGCGGAAACGGGTGAGTTCGTCCTCCGATGCGTCCGTCAATTCTGAGCCCCGATAGCTGAGCGTGCCGGTGGTGGGGTGGTCGAGACCGCCCAGAATATTGAGCAGCGTCGATTTACCCGACCCCGATGCCCCGAGCAGCACCACGAGTTCGCCCGCATACAACTCCAGGCTCACGCCTGCGAGCGCCTGCACATCCACCTCGCCTGTCGTGTAGAGCTTGGTGAGGTCGCGTGCCACGTAGATCGGTTCCCTGGAACGGGATTGCTCCGCGGCTGGTCCCCGAAAGGGGACGGTTGGAGCAGGTGGTGGTGTGGCGAGCATGGGTCGTCAGTTAATATTTAATAAGGTAAACTATCGTATCCAATACGCATTTTTCCGCGATCGGCAAATTGGAATCCGATCGGTGTGCGAATTGTTGATTGGCGAGTGATGGTGCTCATTGCGAAGGCGCATCCATACATGCTTCGCCCGAATTTGGCTGTAGCTCCATGGAGTCAGGCGGATTCCAAAACGATTCGGGGACATACTCCTTTGGTTCGGAGTGAGGCCCTCCATGGCACCCGCATTTCACGAGAGATTCGCGCTGATGGCTTGCACCAATGGGGCGCGGGTGCTTGTGTCTGACAGTATGGCAATTGATTCGTTTAAGACCCTGAAGACTTTCGATCGTGGAAATGGAAAACAAGGCAGCTACTACTCGCTGCCGGAGTTGGAAAAATCGGGGGTGGGGCCGATTTCCACGCTGCCGATTTCCATTCGTATCGTGCTGGAGAGCGTGCTCCGCAACTGCGATGGCCAGCGTGTCCGCGAGGCCGATGTGAAGGCCCTCGCCAACTGGAATGCGAAAGCTCCGCTGCAGGAGGAGATTCCCTTCGTCGTCGCCCGCGTGGTGTTGCAGGACTTTACCGGCGTTCCTTTGCTAGTGGACCTTGCAGCCATGCGCAGCACCGTGTCCCGCTTGGGCCGCGATCCCAAGATGATCGAGCCTCTCGTGCCTGTCGATCTCGTGGTCGACCATAGCGTGCAGGTGGATTTCTTTGGCAGTGGCGAGGCGCTTGCGCTCAATCTCGGCCTTGAATTCAAGCGCAACCGCGAGCGTTACGAGCTGCTCAAGTGGGGCCAGCAGGCTTTCAAGACCTTCGGCGTCGTCCCTCCCGGTATCGGCATCGTCCACCAGGTGAATCTCGAATATCTCGCAAAGGGTGTCCTTTCTTCTGGCGATATTTATTACCCGGATACCCTCGTGGGCACGGACTCGCACACCACGATGATCAACGGCCTCGGCGTGGTCGGCTGGGGTGTGGGCGGCATCGAGGCGGAGGCCGGCATGCTCGGCCAGCCCGTGTATTTTCTCACTCCCGAGGTGGTCGGCGTTTACCTCACCGGCTCGCTCGCGGAAGGTGTCACGGCCACGGATCTCGTGCTGCACATCACCCAGATGCTCCGCAAGGCCAAGGTGGTCGGCAAGTTTGTGGAATTCTACGGCCCCGGCGCAAAGTTGCTGCCGGTGGTCGACCGTGCGACCATCGCCAACATGGCTCCTGAGTACGGCGCGACGATGGGCTTCTTCCCGATCGACGAGGAAACGCTTACATACATGCGTGGGACCGGCCGCAGCGAGGAACTCTGCGCAGCCTTCGAGGCCTACTACAAGGCGCAGGGCCTGTGGGGCATCCCCGACAAGGGCGAGATCGTTTACAGCGTGAACCTCGACCTCGACATCTCCGTGGTCGTCCCCGGTGTGGCCGGACCAAAGCGTCCGCAGGACCGCATCAACCTCACCGATCTCAAGAGCACCTTCACCAATCTTTTTAGCAAGAGCGTGCTCGATGGCGGCTACGGCAAGCAATCGGCGGAGCTCACCGAAAAAAGCGTGCCTGTGGAACTCGCCGACGTGGGCAACCCCACGCAGCGCGGCAACACCTGGCTGCGCAATGGCAGCGTGCTCATCGCGGCCATCACGAGCTGCACCAATACCAGCAACCCAAGCGTGATGCTGGGTGCCGGCCTGCTTGCAAAGAAGGCCCTCGAGCGCGGACTCAAAGTGAACCCCGCCGTGAAAACCAGCCTCGGGCCCGGGTCGCGAGTCGTCACCGACTACCTTACCAAGACCGGCTTGCAGACGTATCTCGACGACCTCGGATTCCAGACCGTCGGCTACGGCTGCACCACCTGTATCGGCAACAGCGGACCACTGCACCCTGCCATCGAAGAGGCTGTGACGAAGCAGGACCTCATCGCCGCCAGCGTTCTGAGCGGCAACCGCAACTTCGAAGCCCGCGTGCATCAAAACGTGAAGGCCAATTTCCTCATGTCGCCGCCGCTCGTGGTCGCATTCGCGCTGGCGGGCCGCGTGGATATCGACCTCTCCACCGAGTCCCTTGGCAACGGTTCCGATGGAAAGCCTGTGTATCTCAAGGACATCTGGCCTTCGCAGCAGGAGATCCGCGACCTGCTTTCCAGCGCTCTCTCGCCCGAGGTCTTCCGCAATCTTTACACCGACTTCGCCGCGCAGAATCCCAAGTGGAACGAAATCCCCGGCACCGTCGGCGACGTTTTCGAGTGGAACCACACGAGCACCTATATTCAGGAGCCGCCTTTCTTCACGGACTTCGGCATGCAGCCCGGCACCATTGGAAACATCAGCGGTGCACGCGCGCTCGGCATCTTTGGCGACTCGGTGACCACCGACCACATCAGCCCCGCTGGCGCGATTAAGAAGAAGTCGCCAGCCGGTGAGTATCTCACCGAGCACAACGTCGCTTTTGAAGACTTCAACAGCTACGGCAGCCGCCGTGGCAATGACCGCATCATGACGCGGGGCACATTTGCAAACGTGCGCATTAAAAACCTCATGGTTCCTGGAGTCGAAGGTGGCGTGACGAAGTTCTACGGCAAGGCCCGCAATGCCTCGACCGATGCCGCGGACGGCAAGCCCATCGAGCCGGGTTCGGTCGTTCCCATTTACGATGCCTCCATGGCTTACCAGTGGGAAGGCACGCCGCTCATGATCTTCGCCGGTCAGGAATATGGCACCGGTAGCTCGCGTGACTGGGCAGCCAAGGGCACCGCGCTTCTCGGCGTGAAAGCCGTCGTGGCACAGAGCTTCGAGCGCATCCACCGCAGCAACCTCTGTGGCATGGGTGTCATCCCGTTCCAGTTTCCCGAGGGGGTCACCGCTCAAACACTGAAGCTCGACGGCACCGAGACGTTCGACATCAAGGGCCTGAGCCAGGACATCAAGCCCATGAGTGACGCCACGCTGGTGATTCACCGCGCCGACGGCACCACCACCGAGCAGACCCTCCGCAGCCGCATCGATACCGCCATCGAGGTGGAATACGTGCGCCACGGAGGCATCCTGCCGTATGTGCTGCGGCAGTTGCTGAGCGCGTAGGGCAACCGCCAAGGAGTGCGCTTCCGTCACCCCATCCGGGGTGCAACGCTTGCGCGTTTTTTCCGGGGGTGGGAATGGTAACGAACGAGGAAATACGTCCAAGACGTATACCCCCGGCTACTGTCTGAAACCCCTCCGGGGTAAGCGGCTCTCTTGATCCTCATATGCAGAGGTCAGCCTACTTCTTCGCTGCCTCATTCGCGAGATTGAGCAGGTATTGTTCGACCATTGCGCCGTACTCTTCGGGGTATTTTTCGTTCAGGGATTGCTGGATGGCTTCGCGCTCGCGGGCGGGGAGTCCGAGGAAACCGGCCTTCTTGATTGCGGCCTGGCGGGCGGCGCGTTGCACGGCTTCGGCGTCGCTGCCGGGTTTGTAGTCTTCCGCACCTTCGGAGGGCTGTTGATTGTTGTTTGCCTGCTGCTTCTTGCCGCTGCCTTTTCCTGCCTGCTGTCCCTCGCCCTTCATTCCAGGCTGGTTGGGCATGGGCTGGCCGCTTTGCTGTTGCGACACACCGGCTTGCTGGGCGGCGGTCATGCCGGCGGCTTGGGCGAGCTGTTGCGCGGCCTGCTGTGCGGCCTGCTGGGCCTGCTGGTTTTGGCCATTCATGGCCTGCTGGGCGGCCTGGGCGAGTTGCTGTGCGGCCTGCTGCGCGGCTTGCTGGGCGGAGGGTGACATCTGTGCGCCTGCGGCCTGAGCCGCCTGCATCGCGGCTTGCGTAAGTTGCTGGCTGGCCTGCTGCATGGCCTGCCCGGCTTGCTGCGATCCTTGCTGGGCGGCTTGCGCGGCCTGCTGCGCCATCTGTTGGGCTTGCTGTGCAGCCTGAGCTGCTTGCTGGGCGGATTGTGCGGCCTGGCCTGCCTGCTGAGCCGCTTGCTGGTTGCCGGGTTGTGCATTGCCCGCTTGTTGTGCGGCTTGTTGTGCGGCTTGGGCAGATTGCGCGGCCTGCTGCGCCGCCTGCGCGGCCTGTCCTGCTTGTTGGGCTGCCTGCTGTGCCGACTGTGCCGCGGGCTGTCCTGTTTGATTCGCCATCTGCTGCGCCGCCTGGGCTGCCTGCTGTGCGTTCTGAGCGGCTTGTGCAGCCTGTTGCGCGGCCTGGGCCGCCTGCTGGGCGGCGGGTTGATTCCCCGCCTGTTGTGCCTGCTGTTGCGCAGCCTGTGCGGCCTGGGCTGCCTGCTGGGCGGCTTGCGCCGCTTGCTGCGCAGCCTGTGCGGCATTCTGCGCGGCCTGTTGTCCCATCTGTTGCGCGGCCTGCTGGAGATTATTCTGCCCCTGCTGGAGTTGTTTCATCGCTTCCTCAAGCTGCGCGGCAGCCATCGCAATCTGCTCGGGCGTGAGCTCCGCGCCGAGTTGCTGCTGGGCCTGGGCGAGTGCCTGCGCGAGCGCGCGTTGTGCGGCGAAAAGTTTTTCCAGCGCCTGGTTTTCCGCCTCCCGCGCGGCGGTGCCTGCGGAGGCCTCGAGCTGTGCGCGTGCAGCGCCCATGTCGCTCACGGCATCGCCAATCGCCTGCATGGCCCCGAGCCCGGCCGCGCCTAGCGTCTGCCGGAACGCCTCGGCCTGCTCCTGCAACTGACCTTGCTGCGGAGCGATTGCCTTGAAATCCGCCGGCTGCTTTTGGCGTGCGAGCGTCTCGGCCTTCGTGGTTTCCAGAATCACTTTTTGCTGGCCTGCGATGATCTTCGCCAGCTCGGCGAGTTGCTCCACCGCTTGCTGGGTCTGCTGCTGTGCGGCCTGCGCTTGTGCCAGCTCCTGGGCCACCTGCTGCGCGGCCTTTTCAAAGTTCTGTGCGGCTTGCTGTGCTTCCTGCTTCGCCTGCTGTGCGTTGTTCGCCTGCATGGCCTGCTCGCTCTGGCGTGCATCGGCGGCCCCGGCTTGCGCGGCCTGCTGGGCCTTGGGCGCGAGCTCGGCGGCGCGGCGGGCGACCTGCTCGGCACGCTTGGCGATCTCCGCCTGCTTGGCTGCATCCGGTGCCGCAGCCATGGCCTTTTCCTGGTTGGCCAAATCCTGGGCGGCATTCTTGAGATTCTCCAAATCCTTGATCTTGTCGCCGCTGTTGCCGGCAAGCATCTCGGCCTCGTCGGCCTTCTTGCGCAACTCCGCGTGGGCGGCGTTCAATTTTGCCAGGGCCTGCTCCTGCTGCTTCTGCGCCTGCAGCGCGTCGGCCTCCAGCATGGCGCTGCGCGCTTCCTGCATTTTCGCCGCAGCATCGCGGAGGGCTGCGGCAGCCTGCTGGGCTTCGGCCATGTCATTGCCCAGCGCATCGCTCTTGGTTGCGATTTCGCCCTGCTGGTCTTCCATCCTCGCCAGTTGCGCGCCCTTGGTCTGCTGCTCGGAGTCAAACTTTTCGCGCAGTTCCTTGCTTTGCAGGCGCTCGGCGGGGGACATGCGGCGGTATTTTCCGGGCAACGTCTTGTTCGGGTCGATATCCGCAATCCGTTCGCCGATCCACTTTTCAAAATTGTCCTCGGCCTTTTGTTTGCCGGTCTCGGCGGCGAGTTGCTCCTGCTCGCGGACGATGCGGCCCACCTCGCGCTCCGCGGCGCGCAGAGCCTCGGCCCCGCGTTCGCGTGGCGCGATTTGACGGGCCACTTTGCGGAGGTCGTCACGGCTCGATTTTTCATCAGTCACCGCCTTGAAAATCTGCCCCGACTTCAGCGCCTCCGCTGCGTTGGCGGTCTTTGGTTCCACCTGTTGCAACTGCTGCGCGCCTGCCTTGAAATTTTGCGCGATGTCCGTATTGCCGGGTTCGGCGGCGAATTTCTCGATGCGGTCGCGCGCGGATTTCACCTCATCGGCAATAGCGGCCTGCTCGCCACGCTGCGTCTCCAGTTGCGCCTGCATCACCGCCTCGAAATTTTCCGGTCGCACCCCGGCGCTCATGCGCCCGAGCTCGATCCCGTTTTGCAGATTGCGCGCCTGCCGATCGGCAAGCTCGTCGACCTGCCGCGCGATGTCGCGGGCCTGCTGGTTGCGGGCGTGCTCGGCGAGGATTTTGTTGATGGAGACGATCACCTGCTTCTGCGCAGAGTAGGCATCAGCCACTGTCTTCACCGCAGCGCCCTGGTCGTTCACCGCGCGGGCCTGCTGCAGCAAATCCACGACCTGCCGCATCTCCGCAAGGGTGAGCGTGTCGAGCGAGGTGCGGAGCTTTTGCACGGTGGCCACATCCTCACCGGCAATGTGGTTCCGCTCATACTCGCCAAGCATCACGTCGAGGGCTCCGATGAGCTGCCGCGCCTCGACGCTAATCTGCTCCTGCTTTTGCTCGCTCTCGCGAATGCGCTCGGCGGGCAGCGGCGCGGCGACGCAGGGGAGGGTGCCAAGCAGGGCAAACACGGAGATGCGAAGTATGCTCATGATCTATTGGGAATGCCCGGGAGGGTAGGGGATAAAAGGCCTGTTGTCTGTGCTTATTATATGGGGTGGAGAAGTTGAGACGTGGAGAGGTGAGACGTGGAGTGCCGACGGGGTTGTTGCAGTTGTTGCGGATGGGGTTGGGGTGGGGTGAGCGATTATCGGCGATCGGGCGTCGCCGATAATCCTGGAACGCAAGCGCTTGATTTTGAAACGGATGTGGTATGGGAAGGGATTATCGGCGATCAATGCGACGCGGGATTCCGGGGCGTTGGGGCCGATTGGGATGGGGGTTGTTGCAGTTGTTGCGCTATCCGTGTTTCGTGGGTTTTGAGGGGTGGGGAGGGTGTAGGAAAGAATTTGTTCTTTCCTGTGTGGTTTATGCGCTTGGTTCTTCCCACCCCTGTCTGTCCTGCCTCCGTTTTCCATGATGCGAGTATAGGGCATCCGGCCGATGGTGTCACGGAGGATGTGGATGCATGGAACCTCAGGGGAGTGATTTAAAGTAGAGGCGGATGAAAAGGAAAGGGGGCGCAATGTTACGCCGGTTCGTGGGGTGCGCAGCCCCCTTTGGATGGTGGGTGTAGGCGGGGCGGTATGGCTGAGTGATCGCAAGGTAGAATTTGCATAGTTTTCCTACCAGCCCGCCAAAATTCCCACCAGAGGGCTGCCGCACTCCACGAACTGGCGTAACATTGCGCGTGCCCACTCCACCTTTTACCACTTGCACTACCCGTATTTTAAATCACATCCGTATCTCGGTCGGCGCACAGTAAACGAAGTCAAGGGTTCAACCGCACACACTATTGAGGAGTTTAGGGAGACGCTGAATAAAGCGGGAAGCCCTGTAAAATAGCGGGACGACGTGCGAAGGAGGTGC
>JAYUWZ010001199.1:0-5260 GCA_043753265.1 Verrucomicrobiaceae bacterium | reverse complement strand
CAAAGGCGAGGTCGATTGCTCCGGCAGGTGTTTGCTGTCCGCGAGCGGTGATGATGACGGAATTTTGGCCGGTTCCTTCGATGTCGCCGCCGATGGTGAGCTTGCCAATTTCGTTGGAACTGGTGATCGAAGGCGATAGCGCCAGGGTCGCACCCGCGACTTTTGTGGAAGCGACGATATCACCCGCGATGGTCACGCTGGGCAGGTGCTGGGCCTCGATGGAACCGGCTTTCTGCACCGTCTGGCCGGCGACGAGCGACTGGCCGCCAATGAGCGAGCCGCCGATCTTGACCATACCCAGCATGCTGGCCTCGATGGAACCCGTATTGGAAGCGGTGCCGCCTACCAACGATCCGCCGATGGTCAGGCTGTCGAAGCCCGTTTGTGCATCGCGAATGGACGCGGATCCCGTGCCCGAGCCACCGAGGATGCTGCCGGCAATGATCACCTTGCCGATGTTGCCGTCGCTATAGATGCTCGCGGAATAGTTCCCGCTGCCTCCGATAATTGAGCCGCCGATGGAGAGCTTCTCGAGTTTGCCGTCGGTATTGTCGATTTGCCCGGAACCGTTTCCCGATCCCCCAATGAGTGAGCCGCCAATGCGCGCCTCACCGAGTCCGTCGCCGGTATAGACGAAAGCACTGTTGCCGCCCGATCCGCCGATCATCGATCCGCCGATTAGCAGGGAATCGATGCGGCCGTTTCCAGCTTCGATATAGCCAGAGCTGCTGCCAGCGCCACCAACGAAGCTGCCGCCGATCTTGATCTTCCCAATCTGGTCATCCGCATGAATGCGCCCGCTGCTGCCGCCCGAGCCGCCCACAATCGAGCCGCCAACAGTCAATTGAGCGATGGAACCGTGGCTGATTAAGCCTCCGGAACCGGAATCGGAACCTCCCTCGATGTTCCCGCCGATGTTCACGCTGCCCATTCCATCGTCGGCGCGCAGATAAGCGCCCCCGCCCGATCCGGCACGCAGCGAGCCGGTCACCGTGACCTTTGGCATGAGGTTGCCCGCGAGGATCACACCGGCATTCAGATCCGTGAGTGAACCGAGGATATCGCCGCCGACCTTGATGCTTCCGATGGTACCCGCCGCGGAGATGTAGCCGGAGTCGTTGCCGCCGATGCTGAGCGCTTCGATGCCGCTGTTGCAAACGATGTCGCCCTTGAATCCACCCTTGATGGTGATCTTCCCGATCTTCTGCGTACTTTCGAGGCGCGCGCCATTCGTGGTGTCGCCACCGAAGACCGACCCGCCGATGAGCACGCTCCCAACCTCGCCAGTAGAGACGATCTTGCCGCCATTGCCGCCCACGCCGCCCTCGGAGAAATTGCGTCCGATGATGAGTTTCCCGATGCCTCCGGCATTCACGTGGCCGCTGGTGGCCCCATTTCCGCCAAGGAGTGAGCCTTTCACGGTGAGGCTGTCGAGTTTGCCGATGCAGTGAATATCGCCCGCGGTGTCGCCGCTGCCGCCGAGGAAATCGCCGCCGATATGCACCGCGCCGAGGCTCCCGGAGGTGGCGATGGACCCGCTGAGCATGCCGCCGCCACCAACGAGCGAGCGGCCAATGTCCACGCGGCGGATGTCCAGATTCGCCTGCACATAGCCGCTGTTCATCCCGGGGCCGCCTTTGAGGTCGCCCGCGATCTTCACGCTGCCGATCCGATTGCCGCCCACCGCGCCCGAAAATTCGCCGCCACCACCAATCAGATCGCCCCCGATGTTCACGCTGGTGAGGTCTCCCATCGCGGCGATGATCCATCCGGAATATTTACCCGCGCCGCCCAGCAAGTCGCCCCCGATGGTGATTTTGCCGATCGAATTCGCGTAGATATTGCCGCTATTTTGGCCCCCGCCGCCGATGAGGCTGCCCTTGACGGTCACGGCAGGGATCGAGCCAGCACTGATCGAGCCCGACCCGGCAAAAGCTCCGCCAACGAGGTCGCCGCCCACTTTCACCGAGCCGATGACTTGATTGGCAATCACCATTCCGCCGCCGATGTCGCCGCCGATCGCCAGGCTCTTGATGCCAGCGCCGATCGCGTGGAGCGTCCCGCCAACCCCGCCGGCGCTGGCGAGGATGCTGCCGCCGATCTTCACCGGCCCGATGCTGTTCCCAACCTTGATTGAACCCGCGCCAGTGCTCGCATCGCCTCGCAGGGAGCCGCCAATCGTGAGCGCACCAAGGCTCCCCGCAGTCACTTCCAGGTCCGCGCCGGAGAAATCCCGTTTCACCGACAGCGAGCCCAGGGCTCCCTGAATCTCCGATTCCACCGAACCGACCGCAGGCTGTGTGGAGGTGCCAAACAATCCGAAGGACTGCACGGACAGGCTCTCCAGGCCAGTGGTCGGGTTCACCGGATCGCCGGCGCGGATGCGTCCGAGATCGCCAGCGACGGAGACGTTGCCTCCGTCCTGATCGCCAAAATGGATCGAACCTACGCGTGTGGAGCCGTCTCCAAAGGTCGCCGCATTGCGCTTCACGGTGATCGCGACGTCGAGATCGGAGGCCTCTCCCGGGGTCGCCAGCGCGGTGAAATCCAGCAGTTGCAATTGCTGCAACGCGGTGTTCGTGCCGTCCACGGTGCCGGTGTCGAACGTCAGGACGGCATTCATCGTGGCGGCATCGAACAGCGGCTTGGAGATTTTGACCGTGACCGTGTCGCCATCGGAATCCTGAAATGTGACTGTCGCAGCGTTCACCAGTGTGGCCGGGGAAACTCGAGTTTCCAGTGCCTCAATGACTGCCGATGGGGATTGGAGTTTCGCTTTCATGCCCTCACGCTGCGGCCTTTCTCATCGTTGCACCTCCCGCCGGTTGCGCAACAATGGGTGGAAATTGGCGTTCTGCGGCCTGCGGCGGAAGGCCGGCATCCCTCCAGTGGCGCACTGGCCGGCGTCGTTAAAAACACGCGCGCCATCATCGACGCTATCCACGACGGCTCTCTCGCAAAGGTGAAGACGGAGAAAGCCCCGGTCTTCGGTTTCGACGTCGTAGCCGAATGCCCGAATGTGCCGTCTGAAATTCTCATCCCGCTCAACGCCTGGGCCGACAAAGCCGCCTACGATGCCACCGCGAAAAAGCTTGCCAACCTTTTCAATAAGAACTTTGAGACCTACGCCCCCGGCGCCAGTGCCGAGGTGAAAGCCGCAGCACCCATCGGGTAACAAGAAAGATGAACATGTTTCTACGTCTCAACGCGATGCAACTTGCGGCGCACGCGTTCGCCGGGAAAGCATCCCATCTTGTTCTCGATCCGCGCCCATGCAAAGCTGCCCTCGAGAAGATTACACCCGCGTTGACCGAACTGGCACGGTTGCACTCACGGCTCCCCATGCCCCGGCAAGCATTCGCTGCGCAGATTCAGCGTATCGCTGACGAGCACGCACAGCCCAGCGGATGCGAACTCCTTGTTCAACACAACTCCGACGGTCTGGTCGAACTTCGCATCAAGGTTCAGCAGTCCGAATTTGAATGCGGAGTATACAATACCATCGAATGTTTTTTCCATCCTCACACCGAATGAGCAGGCACATAATTTCAACACTCAACGGGCCTGGCACGCATGCCTTGCGGCGCCTCACCGCTCCGTGCATCACGGCACCTCCTTCCACTGGTGCCAGCGCCAAGGTGAAAGCCGCGACACGTACAAAGTAACCATGAACTGGATCTTCGAACTCCATAAAACACAACCGATTGCGCACGCTATTGGCGCGCTGGCCTTCGTGTGCGTGCTCGGCATGACGCTCGGGAGCCTGAAGTTTCGCGGAATCGGGCTCGGTACGGCTGGCGTGCTCTTCGCTGGGATTCTCGTCGGCCATTTCGGCCACGCGGTGGATCACCACACGCTGGATTTCGTAAAGGAGCTCGGACTGATCTTGTTCGTGTTCACCATCGGTCTGCAACTCGGTCCCGGCTTCTTCGCCGCGCTGCGCCAGCAGGGCATGAAGATGAACGCGCTCGCGGCGGCGATCGTGATCCTCGGTGCTGTGAGCGCGCCGCTCATCGGCTGGCTGGCGCACATCGACTCCGCAGCGGTGCTCGGAATTTTTTCCGGCGCGTCGACGAACACGCCATCGCTTGGCGCCGGAACGCAAACGCTCAGCACAATGCCGGGCATCGCACCGGACCGGCTCGCGCTGCCGGCGCTGGCCTATGCCGTCTCCTATCCCACGGCGATCGTCGGCATCATCGGCACGCTGCTTTTACTCAAGCAGATCTTCCGCATCGATCCCGCACGCGAGGCGGCCGACTTCGCCGCGAAGAACCGACGCCAGGTAGAGCCGCTTGAGCGCCGCACGCTCGTCGTCACAAATCCGAACCTCGACGGCGTGCGCCTCGACGCGATCCCCGGCCGGCTCGAAGCCCGCGTGACCGTTTCGCGCGTCCGCCACGGCGATGAAACGCACGCTGCCACCAACGCGACGGTGATCCATCGGAACGACCGCCTCTCCGCCGTCGGTGCGCGCGCGGGTCTCGAACAATTCGAGCGCGTCATCGGCCAGCGCAGCGACGAAGACCTCGTGCTCACCGACAGCACGCTCACCTTCCGCCGCGTGGTTGTGACCGACCGCGGGGTGCTCGGAAAATCCGTCGGGGAACTCAACCTCGACGACCGTTTTGGCGTGGCAGTCACGCGCGTCACCCGCGCTGATCTGGAGATGTCCGCGGTGCCCGATCTGCGTCTCAAATTCGGCGACCAGGTCCAAATCGTCGGTGCCCCCGCCGACCTCGACAAAGCCGCCGCCGCCGTCGGCAACTCGCTCAAGGAACTCAACGAAACGCACTTCATCCCGTTCTTCATCGGCATCGCGCTCGGGGTCGCGCTCGGCACATTGCCCGTCGCGTTTCCCGGCTTGCCGCAGCCGGTCAAGCTCGGCCTCGCCGGCGGTCCGCTCATCGTCGCGCTGATCCTCGGGCGCGTGGGCCGGATCGGAAAGCAGGTCTGGCACATGCCCGTGAATACCAACCTCGCCTTCCGTGAATTTGGCATTGCTCTGTTCTTTGCCGCCGTCGGCCTCGGCGCAGGCGGGAAGTTTTTCGCCACCGTCTTCAGCGCCACCGGCCTGCAATGGCTGCTCGCCGGCGCGTGCGTGACCATCGTCCCGCTCATGCTCATCGGCATCTTCGCACGCGTCGTTTTGAAGATGAACTTCATCGACCTCAGCGGCCTGCTCGCCGGCAGCATGACCGATCCGCCTGCGCTCGCTTTCGCCTCGAACGTCGCTGGCTCCGATGCCCCAACCGTCGCG
>JAYUWZ010001198.1:0-5262 GCA_043753265.1 Verrucomicrobiaceae bacterium | reverse complement strand
GGGCACCCTCAAGCTACTCGCCAACATCGAGGCGCCTGATTATTTCAACAAGGGGATGACGCCCCAGCATCGCGCCAACGTGGAGGAAGTGAAGGATCACTTCATCATGGCGAAGAACTACAAAGACTTGGGCCGTAACGACTTGGGATTGATGCGCACTGAGCGCATCCTGAACATCGACAAGGACAATATTGCCGCCAAGAAGCTGCGCGGTGAAATTTACGAGGTCAAGGATCGTGCCGCCCTCGCCGGCTACGATGCCGCCCGCTCGCAGTCGATGTTCGAAGTTACCCGCGAATGGGAGCGTCCCTACCGCCGGTTCAACCAGCGCGCCGTCGAGATTCGCTCAGAATCCAAGACGAGCGCCCCCAGCACGGCTGGTATCATGCGCAAACTCTCGGAAATCAAAATTCCGAAGGTGGACTTCAAGGAGTCGACCGTCCGCGAGGCAATGGACTTCCTGATGCAGCGCGCCAAGTCGCTCGACCCTGCGAATGAAGGTGTCAACATCGTGCTCAAGCTCGACGAGGCAGGCTTTTCCGCCCCTCCTCCACCAGTTGCCCCTCCCAGTGGTCTTACAATTCCTGGAATTGACGTTCCCGCCCCCGGTGGTGGAGTTCCCATGGCGCCCGCCTCCGGTAGCGGCAACACCAAGATTACTCTGACACTCAACAACGTCCCGTTGATCGAGGTCATCAAGTACATCACCAATTTGGCCAACCTGAAATACAAGGTGGATCCCTATGCCGTGTATATCGTGCCTCTCGGCACGGACACCATGGAGATGTACATCAAGGAATGGAAGGTTCCGGCCTCCGTGTTCCGCGATGTTCCTGGCGGTGGTGGCGCAACGGCCCTCGGCGGCGGCGGCTTGACTCCCCCGACGGATCCCACCCTTGGTGGAGGTAGTGCCCTTGCAGGCTCCAGCAGCGCCAAGGACTTCCTTGCAGCGCGTGGTGTCACTTTTGGACAGGGCGCATTCGCCATGTTCAGCCCTCAAAGCTCGACCCTCATCGTCAAGAACACCCAGGAACAGCTCGACCTCGTTGAGCGCGTGATTGAGGTGATTGACGTAAACAACGCCATCAAGCAGATCGAAATTCAGGCGAAGTTTGTCGAAATCACGCAGAACAACCTCAAGGAGCTCAGCTTCGATTGGTTGCTCGGCCAGGCCAACCTCCCTGGTCTCTCGACCCAGAGCATGTTCTTCGCAGGCGGCACCGCCGGCAATCAGGCCGCGACCAATCCCCAGGACTTCGTGTTCCTGCGCAACGGCCAGCCTGTCGGCAGCAATCCTGCAACCGCCGGCAACCGCAGCGGCAGCCTTGGCATCAGCGCCAACGCAATCGACGCGCTGCTCTTTGGTCTCACCGGTAACTCGATGAAGGCTCCTGGCATCCTCTCGGTTGCTGGTGCAGGAACCGACCCAACGTTCCAGCTCATGATTCGCGCCCTCGATCAAAAGAAGGGTGTTGATCTCCTGTCCGCGCCCCGCGTGACGACCAAGAGCGGCAATCGTGCGGTGATCGAAATCATCCGCGAGTTCCGTTACCCAATCGAGTTCGAGCAGCCACAGATTCCGCAGACCTTCGGAAATACCGGCCAGGTCGCCCAGGCGAACCCGCTCAACCCGCTTGCATTCAGCAACAACGGATCATTCCCGGTCACTCCGACCACGCCGACCACGTTTGAAACCCGCAACACGGGTGTCACGCTGGAAGTCGAGCCGAACATCGGCCCCGATGGTGCCTCCATCGACATGCAGCTCGCGCCGCAGGTCGTGGAATTCGAAGGCTTCATCAACTACGGCAGCCCGATTCAGACCACCGCGACGAACATTCTTGGTCAGTCGCAGGTCAACGTCATCACGCCAAACGTCATCAACCAGCCCATCTTCAGCACCCGCAAGGTGAGCACCAACGTCACTGTATTCGACGGCGCGACCGTCGTCCTCGGCGGCTTGGTTCGCGAAGACGTTCAGAAGGTGGAAGACAAGATTCCGTTTGCCGGCGACCTGCCGCTTATCGCTCGTCTGTTCCGCTCGAACATCGACCAGCACATCAAGCGCAACCTCGTCATCTTCGTGACCGCCCGCATCATCAATGCGGAAGGCCAGCCCATCTCGCCCAACGAAGAGATCGAAGAGAGAGTGGACGAAATCGGCCTGCCGGACATCGCTCCGCAGCAGCTCGAAATCACAGGCTTCAAGAAGTAATTGTGCCGGTCCTCGGCCTCACGGGTGGCATAGCCGCAGGCAAATCAACCTTTGCCAGGCTCCTGCTGCGAGAGTGGCCCATGGACTACTTCGACTCTGACCGGTGCGTGCATGACCTGCTCGCGACGGATGACCCAACACGCGACGCCATCGTTGCGGCGTTTGGGGAGTCTGTCCTAGCAGGGAATGCACGCCCGGACAGGGTGCGGCTCCGCGAATTAATCTTCGACGACAACTCCAAACGGAGGACTCTCGAGGGTATCCTTCATCCATCGGTGAGGAGGGCCTGGCAGGGGAGGGCGGAAAACGCCCGCAAAACCAAGGCTTGCGTTCTGATCGATATCCCGCTTCTTTACGAAACCGGCGCTCAAGGTGAGTTCGACCGCGTGATCGTAGTGGCTTGCTCTCGCGAGACACAGATGCGGCGTCTTACCACCGAGCGCGGGCTTGCGCCAGATTTGGCTGCGCGGATTATTGCCACGCAGCACGACCTCGGCGCCAAAACTAAACAAGCCGACCACGTAATCTGGAATGACAGCACCGTCCCCAACCTCGACGGACAATCCCGCCTCCTCGCTTCCTGGCTCCGAGAATGGAGCACCGCCGCACATGCCTGAAACTGAAACTGTAAACGCACCCGCCTCCAATGAGGCCGCTCCCAATTCTGCAGAGGGCGAAACCACGGAGAATACTCCTGCAACCACACCCGAGGCCGGGACGCTCACGCCCGAGACTGGCGAAGCCGAGCAGGCGCCGCTCCCTCCTGAGTTTCAACCGCGCGACTTGTGGGTTGATGAACTGCACTCTCTCACCGTGCAGGAACTCCATCAACGCATGGAGCAGCTTCGCGTGCGCATCAATCCCGAGAAGACCCGCCATTATCTCGTTTGCGACCTGCTCCGCGCCTACCACTCATTGGGATTCCGGTTGCTCGCCGAGGGCATCACTGAGTTCATCACCAGCGATGGCTGCGGCTATGTGCGCTTTCCGCGCTATAGCTTCCGCCCGGGCCCGCAGGACCCATTCATCCCTTTCCAGGTTGCCCGCAAGCTGAAGCTTCGCGGTGGCCACCTCGTCACCGTACGTTTCCGGCCACCGAGCCATAAGGAAAAATACATGATGGTGGACGAGTTGCTCACCATCGAGGGCGTAAACTACGCCGACTGGGTCCAGCCCAAGGATTTCGACACCCTTACCGCCCGCTTCCCGGATGCCCGCATCCGCCTTGAGGGCGAGGGCTATACCTCCGTTACCGCCCGTGCGGTGGATTTGATTGCCCCTATTGGCCGCGGCCAGCGTGGCTTGCTCGTGGCATCGCCCCGCGCTGGCAAGACCATCCTGATGAAGGAACTGGCCAAGGCCGCACTCGCAAATAACCCCGGCCTGAAGGTCATGCTCCTCCTCGTGGACGAGCGCCCGGAGGAAGTCACGGATCTCCAGCGCGGAGTGAAGGGCGCGGAAATCTACAGCTCCACCTTCGACGAAAGCAGCTCCAGGCACATCCAGGTGGCGGACATCGTCGCCGATCGCGCCAAGCGCCTCGTGGAACAGGGCAAGCACGTCTTGATTTTCCTCGATTCCATCACCCGCCTCTCGCGCGGCTACAACAATGCGCAGCCCGGCAAGGGCCGCATTATGACAGGTGGTCTCGACACCAAGGCACTCGTAAAGCCGAAGAAATTCTTTGGCAGCGCGCGCAATACCGAGGAAGCCGGCAGCCTCACCATCCTCGCCACCGCGCTGGTGGATACCCACAGCAAGATGGATGACATCATCTTCGAGGAGTACAAAGGCACCGGCAACATGGAGGTGAAGCTCGACCGCTACCTCGCAGAGCGCCGCGTGTTTCCAGCCATCGATATGCTGCAGAGCGCCACCCGCCGGGATGATCTGCTTTACCACCCAGACGAGTTCCAGCGCATCACGGTGCTGCGCCGCCAGCTTGCGGCCCTGCCTCCCATCGAGGCCACCGAGGTGCTCATTCACGCCCTCAGGGCCACCACCAGCAACGCTTCGCTCCTGCTCGGAGGTCTCCGCGGATGATTTGGTCGCTGGCCGAGCTTTTTTCCCCGCATGAACGAAGCCGGCAGGCTTCCGGAGGAATGGCTGCCGTATGAAACCCGAGTTGGTTGATCTTACCGATAACGCGGAAAATCTTGCCGCCGCTGCCGCCATCATTTCCACCCAGGGCCGTGTACCGGTGGATACCGAGGCGGACTCCCTCCACTGCTACTTTGAGAAGCTGTGCCTCATCCAGATTAGCGTTCCGGGACACGACTTCCTCATCGACCCACTGGCTGGCATGGACCTCGCACCGCTATGGCAGGCGTGGGAGGGCAAGGAACTCATTTTCCACGGTGCGGATTACGATCTGCGCCTGCTCCGCCGCACCGGGTGCAAGATGCCCGGGCTCATCTTCGACACGATGATCGCCGCCCGGCTCACCGGCTTGAAAGAGGTGAGTTATGCGGCGCTCATGGAGCGGTATTTTCAGGTCAACATCGTCAAGGCGTCGCAAAAGGCAAACTGGGCGCGCCGCCCCCTCACTCCGCAAATGCTGGAGTATGCGATCAATGACACGCGCCATCTCGCCGGTCTGGCAGACATTCTGAGCGTCGAACTCGACAGGCAGGGTCGCCGCGTGTGGTTCGACCAGCTCTGCGAGCGTGCCATCCGCGCTGCCGAGATGGACAAGGAAGTGGACCCCGACCAGCTCTGGCGCGTGCCGGGCAGCGGCCATCTCCGGGGCCGGCCGGCAGCCGTTTTCCGCGAACTGTGGAAGTGGCGCGACGAGGAAGCCCGCCGCGTGGACAAGCCCACCTTCCATATCCTGCACACTGAAATGCTTGTGGACGCAGCTGTGAGATTCGACGCGGGAGATCGTGTCGAGTTCCGCCACCTGCGTGGGCCTCGTGAACGCAAATTCTTTGATGCGGCCCAGCGCGGAATGGAACTTCCCGAAAGCGAGTGGCCAAAGTTTGAAAAACGCCCCCGCCTCCGCCCCACGAAGGCGCAACTGGATCGCTTCGACGAACTCAAGGCGTTCC
>JAYUWZ010001197.1:0-5264 GCA_043753265.1 Verrucomicrobiaceae bacterium | reverse complement strand
CCTCCTTTTCAGATGTATCCTGAAAAAGCTCCATCCACGCAGGATGCTGGCTTGGCGCAGGGGTATGCCGGCAATCCCAAAACAGGCTAGCACGGCTGGGTTCCGCAGCGAACGTATCCAGCCATTCATTAGCATCCAGCAAAGGAGCGTCGGCAAGAATCAAAATATGGCTGGCAGCCGATCCAAAAGATTCAAGGGTAGGGGCGAGGATGCCAAATCCCTTATCCAACGCCTGAAAGGCATTTTCACTGAATTGGAAGCCTTCGCCACCTATGGCGACAGGATGTCGGTGTCCTGCACGGAAAAACATAACAGGGGAAAGATCCACGTCATTCACGCGCTGCGCCTCGTAAAGCCGGAAAAGTTGGGACGCAAGATGATGCACTCGCCCCGTGGCGTTGGCCCCGCTCGAAGAATGGAAGAGAACGAGGATTCCCAGCTTGTTCTTGAACTGCATGTGCACTCGCGTCGCGATTGCACATTGAAGTCTGAGTCGAAAAGCTTGGGCGGCCCACGGCACCGTTTTCTCCTTCAAGGCCGTAATGGGCTCGGAGGTGATGGCATCCAATCCTCGCATTAATTGATAAAGCAATGGCCTCGGGGCCTTGTCGACCATCTGCAAAAGTGACCCATCGTCTTTCAATGCAGCCGCCTGCGATTCATCGCGCACCCACCATCGGAGTGCATGGAGCAGCAGCCCCATGGCATCCACGCGCCAGCATCGCGCCAATGGCATGGCCAATCGCAGCACGGACAGAAATGCATGTTCGCTAGGCGGGTCGGTGGTTCCGTCGAGGAGAGGGATCATCCGATAAAATTGGATGCGCAGGAGCATCGTCGAAGCTGCTGCGGCAAATCGAACGCGCAGACTTTGCAGTTCGCCACGCATCCACTGACACAGGAAAGCGATCGTCCCGTCAAAATCCTGAGCCGCCATCCATTGAATCAACCCCAATCCCACCCTCATTGGATCGGAGCGGTTTCGCCCGAGCGAGATGGCATCTAGGCGAGCGACCACGGTGTCGAGTGCTGCTTTCGCCATAACGTGGCGATTGCCCTCCAAGGAAATCTCCATCGCAAGGCCTTCCAACGGCTTCCCTAGTAGGTCCCACCACTCATCCACCGTACGAGTTACCAAGTTGCGGCTCATGTATGCCCCGACTACGGTCTCTTGGTGCAGGAGAAAGCCTTCCGATGCTTGTTCGTTCTGCTTTTTCTTTTCCTGGTGGGCATGCTGCCGCAAAACCTCAAATGTTGCCCACATAATCACCTCCCACCCCCTTTCCGGCTGGGGCAGCAAGTCATCTGCATCTTTATCCTCGGAAAGGTGATGCCCGGGCACGGGAACTGGGACAAAAGGGACTTCCTGAAGGTCATCTGCATCCTCGGCGTCCACCAAGTTTCCCCAATGCAAAGCGAGAGCAAAGTGAAGCTGGGATTTTTGCCCACCCTTCTGGCTGCGGATTTGGAATCGCTCCAGCCAGGGCATCACGATGCGCGATGTTTCCATGCGCGACGCCATTTTCTCAATCTTTAGTCGGCGACCTGGGGAAGTCAGAGCTCCACGATGGCCCATCTGCAAAACCCAAAGATCGACCTGGGGCTTGAGAAACTCGAAGAACTCCTGGGTAAGACGGGCCGCCGTATCATTGTAGCGTGCATCCTTTGACCCATCGATCAACAAGACAGCGCTACGACCTCCCAGCACATCGGTCGCCGCACCATCCAGCAGCCTGGCGCGGCCAATCACCATGTCCGCGATATGTCGGGCCTTAAGGCTGCCAGCTCGAAGCCAGATTGCCGTGAGCGCACGTCGAAGGTGTTCCCGCTCCGAGTCATCCGCCCGGTTGCAGGTTTTCAGAAGCGCTTCGGCGATCTGATAGTACCAATCCTCCGAACGCTTTTGCCATTCCTCCGAACCCAAGCTCCATTCCTCGATGCACTGAGTCCAATGGAGGACTGTCTGCAAGACCTCATCCACGATATAACGTTTAAGGCGAAGTATCGCACCGAGCAACTCCAGCAAGGACTTGAAATGATTGGCCGTCAACAATTCAGGATCCTCATTTTTCGAGAAAAGGCGCCTTGCCGCGCGCTCTCCCGCAGCATGGAAATCAACTCCGGAGGGCGTCAGCCAGCGTTGGATCAACTTGCCTGTGCGCTCCGGCAGCGCCCTGAACATGCGTTCGATGGTAAAACTTATGAAGTCGGAGTCCGCGGATTTAACGTCCGAAAGTTTCTTTGCAATCAGGCTGATTGAATTTTCCAGATTGGCCACCAGGATATCCAACTGAGAACGATACCCGTCACGACTGCGCGAGCCCTCCCCATTTTGAATGGAGTCTTTTTCGTCCAGCTGTGTCAATTGATGACCCAGTTCTGCGATCACGCGCCATATGGCGGAGGCTGCAGCCCACCACATGTGGTCTTCTGACATCGCCCACTTTTTGATAAGATTCCCGACGAATTGAAGATTCGGTTCATCAAGGAGGCAAACTCCCCTTAAGACATACCCTGGTATGGATGCCGTGGTGTTGAAATCACTGGTGGCCAAATCCTCAAGCACACTCTGGAGATCATCCGGCCGGTGAATACCTAGCCTTGCAATGATTTCTCCCAAGGCTTGCCGTTGTGGCGCCTGCCAATAGCCCATCAGATTTTTCAGCCCACGATTGAGTACCGGCATCATCACATCCCACAACAGATGGTGGCGGCTACGCATCTGGCGCAGGACTTCTCGGCGATAACTTTCATGCTCGAATTCCAAGTGCTGGAACTCCATTTCACTTCCGTCCTTCGCGGGGATCACTCGCACGGAGGATTGAGCATGAATCGCATGGTATAAGTCATCGAACCCAAAACGACGTGGATCTTCAATCCCGCTCCCTCCCCTGCTCAATCGCCTCGCTTGCTCGCAATAAATGGTCTCCACGGATTCCTGCCGCGTGCCGCGGAAAGCTTCCACTAGGAGTGCCAAAAATTGTCCATTGGGCTTAAGGCCGGCAAACCACGCCTGCACCAGTCCGCTGGCTACGGCTTTGGCAGTCGCTTCCAAAAAGTCGATCAAGGCTTTGTCGTCTGGAATGCCTTTTTTGAACAAATCGGGAAGCTGCCCGATCATGCGGACTATGTGTGATGGAGTGGGAAGCGGAAGCACCCGCTTAATCACGGTCTCCATGGCACTGATAATCCGCTTCCTCTCACCATCCAATTGCCAGCCCGGTTCTCTTTCGCCCAATAAATCAAGGTGCTTGCCAGTAACCTCAATCAGATATGCGGCATCGAAGGCCGGTATCTCGATGCGGGCAATGTGCGTATTTAAAGGAGGAACTTCTCCCTTTTTAGCAATGACGACCAGCCACGATTCGAGGTGGCGCAGCCTGGTGTTGACGATGGAGATTACGCTCTCTTCGCTAATTGCGGACAGAACGGTCTTTTCCCCTGCCGGCTGCTGGATGATATAGACTGATTCCTTCTGACGCTTGGAAGACCGAAGCCAATTTACCAACTCACCGCCCATACGAATGGTCTCGGTCACAGGGATGATGCGCCCGGAGGTGCTGGAGTTTTTCAAAAATCTCAGACCAGCCCATACGGCAGTCGTAAAGCGACCGGAATCTGTGTCTCCATCGAACAGGACCACCCTTGCCGCCTTCTTTGAAATTTGGTCACACTCTTTTACGAGGCCCGGCCAGGGAAGAAAGACTCTTCCAGTTTTATCCAGCGCACCTTGAGGCAACTGCGCCTCGCCGGTCTCTTCCTCTTCAAATCCCCCCTTGTTAAAGCGCGGGTCGTCCTCGTCCTTTGTATCCGAATTCTTGGTCCCTGTCGCTGTATCTGTCTCATCATTCCCGCCCCTGGTTTCGCCATGCTCAGCGGAGCAGGTGCTATCATCCGTCAGGCCCCCGTTGGTGCTGGAAGCCTCGTCGCGTTCCGAAGCTCCGCCCTCTACAGACTCGTTGTTGTTGGCGTTCTCACCAGCGGATGGAAGAGGATCTGTGGGTAAAGTTTTCCCAGCCAGTAAATTGTCTTCATCAGCCATATTTTTGGGGAAGCATGAATAAGGGTGGAGGGGACGACTGCCAGGGCACTAGCTGCCAAAAAGCCTTGGCCGCTCCAAGGAGCGCAGAAATAACTGGACGCGTGAAAAATCCATAGGCTCGACGTTACAAGCTATTACCTGGCGCGTCCCCCGGATGGCCTCATCGACCGGCATGACTAATAGTCTGCGCCAAAAGGAATGAGCAAACTCAATCGCAGTCGAATCTCGCACTTCAGAATGAAATCCAATAACCGCCGGTACTTTCAAAGAGGCCAAAAGGGAGGCCAGCCCCTCCTTCCGGGCTCCCAAGCAGACGTTCATCACCACAAGCTGGAGGTCCGGATGACGGGCTACTATTGCAGGAAGCGCTTTTGCATCGGTATACTGCGTCGGTTCATTTTTATCTTGCCCGAGAGCATGAAGTGCAAGACCGAAGGTTCCGTCATCGAATTCATAACCGTGTCCTCCATGGTGCCACACATGGAAAGGCTTGCCCTCCGAGTGTGCAAAGTTAAATTCCTGGTGCAGGCGCAACTGGCTAAGATGCTCGACCTCGTGAATGCGCGGGGGTAAAGACTTTGCACCTTGCATCAATGTCGCTCGAATTTGTTGCATCTCCTTCTCCAACGACAAGGGTCGTTGATCATTTGGGCAGGACGATGTCAAAAAAACACGAACGGGGGATTTCACCGACGCCCAGGTAAGCCCCCTCCCCCACAGATGGCGAACCAAGAGAAAATCGTCGTCGAGCGCCAGAAAGCGCTGATTCTCAGGATCGAATAACAATTCCCAAGGCACATCATGAACAAGCTCCCTGTTGATGCCCTCCCCCTCCGGAAGAGCGTAGTTAATTACCAACCGGATAACGTCTCCATTATTCATCGCTCCTCGCGCAGATTCCCTGAAAAGCTCTCCTAAGCGCTCACTAAACAGCGTACGAAAAATATCCTCCCCGAGCTGTGCCCCATCCTTTCTTGTCCATTTTCTGTCGGAAAAAATATCAAGCTCCAGATGTTCATGCCTATCCGCCCAATCCTCCAACTGTTCGGCACTGATTTTCCCCCTCGCATCCCATGTCAAAGGACGACAGCTAGCATTGACACTTGCAAAGCCAGCGTGCTCTTCAAAACGGATGATGAAATCCAGCACTTTCACGCTAGAACCATTGGGCGACAGCCTGAATTGCGGCAAGTTAAAACAACTCAAACATGCCGGATTAAAT
>JAYUWZ010001196.1:0-2407 GCA_043753265.1 Verrucomicrobiaceae bacterium | reverse complement strand
AGCGACTGAAGGATCCCGTGGAACTTCATGGTGATCCCATTGCTTCTGAATTCTACGGAATTTTTCGGGTCGCTTGAAGCTCCCGAGATGACAGTGGTTTGTGGAGCCTACCGCCGAATCCGCGCCCCACCCTCACCCCTCGACAGCGCCTCAATCTCCCCAAACGTCGCCCGGTTCCAATCCCCCGGAATGGTATGCTTCCAAGCCCCCGCCGCCGCCGCAAATTCCACCGCCTGCCCAGGCTCCTCTCCGCGCAGCAGCGAAGAAATGAGCGCCCCGGTAAACGCATCGCCGGTGCCCACACGATCCACCACATCGATGGTATGCATGCGCGAAAAGTAAGCCTGCCCTTTGTCAAAGAGCATCGCCCGCCATACCGTCCTGCTCGCGCTGTCGCCCTGCCGGCTCGTCATCGCCACGCGCTTGAATCCGTGACGGCGCGTGAGCGAATCCGCAATCGCGGGCAGCCGCGCTTCGTCTTCATCCTCCATCGTCTCCGCACCGAGAATGCCGATGGCCTCCGTCTCCCCGCACACGCAGAGGTCCACCTCGCGCATGAGCGGGATGAGCGTGGCCGCCGCCTCCGCCACACTCCAAAGCGCCGCGCGGTAATTCACGTCGAAGCTCACCACCAGCCCCTTGCGGCGCGCCGCCGCACACGCCTCGCGGCACACAGCAGCGCAGCCTTCGCTCAGTGCAGGGGTGATCCCGCTCCAGTGAAACCACTTCGCGCCTTCCAAAATCGTATCCCAATCAAACATGCCCGGCTGCGCGTGGGTAATCGCGGCGTGCTGGCGATCATACTCCACACGCGAGGCACGCTGACCCTCTCCGGATTCCACGAAATAGAGCCCCATGCGCCCCGGCCCGCGCTGAATGCGTGATACATCCACCGCCCGCCCTCGCAGCGCCTCGACACAGCGCTCGCCGAGATCGTTCTCCGGCAGCCGCGAAACAAACGTGGCGCGCGATCCAAACTGCGCCAACTGCACCGCCACATTGGCCTCTGCCCCACCAAACGTGATTTCCAAATGCGGCGCATCCGCAAATCGCAACCGGTACGGGGTGGAAAGCCGCATCATGATTTCACCAAAGCAAACAACATCGGTCATGACCGCAAACACTGGAGCCCCGCAGAGCCCCAAGCAAGACCCACCACGCCAAAGTTAAAAGACGATTGGGTGAAATTCTCAACATCGCTTACGAGACATCCGGCTACTAGACCACAAGCGCGGGTTCGAGCATGAGCGCCGCTACTGGGAGCGCCGATGTCCTCAATCGGCCACCTCACAGCGCGAAGCGCCTATCTATTCCAATTACCTCCAACTGAAGGTTCTCGAAGAGGCGAACGAAGCCTTGAACAGTTCGAGTTCGCACTGGGCTCCTGAATCGAAGGTGGCGCGAAGCGCCTTTTTAAAAACAGTCATCCTGAGCGAGGAACGAGTCGAAGGACCTCACTTCGTCGCGGTGTGCGCATGGGCAGGATCATCGTCCAAATTCGCAATAAAACCTCAGTCGCTTGGCATCTCAATCCCATCACTTTACAGAATGGCATTTGGCCGCGCACCTTCGCCCCAAACACAAAAAAACGCGCCGGGCGAATGACCGCCCGGCGCGTAATATAAAACACCCGCTCAGCTAGTGCTTATGCTCGTGAGCCGCACCACCCGTGGCCGCAGTAGGCGCCTGCGGATTCGCAGCCAGGTACGCATCCACATCCTTGGTTACGATCAGCTTGCCCCACATGATGGCGAAGTGGCCGGGGAAGGTGCACACGTACTCGTATTCGCCTTCCTTGGCGGGCGCGGTCATCTTGATGGTCTCCTTCTGCCCGGGCTCCAGCGTCTTCGTGGCGGCGAGGATGTCCGGGCTCTTGGGAATGAACGCGCGGCCTTCCTTGTCGAGCTTGTCGGGCGTCATCGTGCTGGCAGCGGTGCCGATTTTTTCACGCGTGCCGGGGTTCACCACCGCGAGGTTGTGCGGCATGGTATCCACATTGACGAGGACGATTTCGAACGGCTTGCCCGCCTCCACCACGATGCGCGTGATGTCGTAGGCCATCTTTTCGTGCACGGTGTGCAGCACGAAGACCGCGACGCTCACAGCGCGCAGTTCCTTGCGGATACGCGTGGCATCGGCGGCGGGCAGGATGCCTGCAAGCTCTCCAGCGGTCTGGATGGTGGATACCACGTCCTGGTTGCTGCGCTCCTTGGCGGGCACGGTCTTGGCCCAGGCGAGCACGCTCTCGGCCACAGGGCCTGCGGCTGCTTTGTCCCAGCTATCGCGCGGGAGCTGCATGATTGCGGCGGCGGCGATGGTGCGGTCCTTGCCCTCCTGGAGCGACTTCGCGAGGATTGCAAAATTCGCCTTCGCGTGGTCAGCCCCGGTGAGGGGCAGTGCGCGCAGG
>JAYUWZ010001195.1:0-2407 GCA_043753265.1 Verrucomicrobiaceae bacterium | reverse complement strand
GGTACCGTGGCATCCTCCAAAATCGTCGTGGGCGACATCCGCGCGAGCGCGCTGAATGCCGTCCGCCGAGCACTGGCGAGCCGTGCGCTCTCCTCGGCATTCTGCGCCACCTGCACGCTCGTGGCCCCGCAGCGTCTGGCGATCTCCACCATCTGCGCGGCTTGATCCTCCACCGCCGCAGGGTGCCCATCCGTCTCCATGAGCAGAATGGCTTCCGCATCCAGCGGCAGGCCAATTTTCGCATACTCCTCCACGCACCGAATGGTGATGCGATCCAGAAACTCCAGCGTGCACGGGATGATCTTCGCCGCGATGATGGCCGAGACGGTGTCACTCGCCCCCTCCATCTGCGCATACGTCGCCAGCATCGTTTTTTTCGCGGCAGGCCTCGGCACGAGCTTCAGCAGCACCTTGGTGATAATCCCCAGCGTGCCCTCGCTGCCGACAAAGATGTCCTTCATGGAATACCCCGCCACGTCCTTCACACACTTGTTGCCCAGCCACACCGCGCTGCCATCCGCGAGCACCACCTCCATGCCCATCACGTAGTCGCGCGTGATGCCATACTTCAGCCCGCGCAACCCGCCGCTGTTCTCCGCCACATTGCCGCCGATGGTGCTGATCTTCATCGAGCCGGGATCGGGCGGGTAGAGCAGCCCATGCGCATCCGCCAGGTCGGAAATCTTCTGCGTAATCACCCCCGGCTCCACGAGGATCGTCAGGTTTTTTTCATCCAGCTCCAGGATGCGATCCATCTGCGTGAGACAAAGAATGATGCACCCCGCCATCGGCACACTCCCGCCGCTCAACCCCGTCCCGCTCCCGCGCCCCACCACCGGCACCCGATGCGCCGCCGCATAGCCGATGACCCGCTGCACCTCGTCCGTCGTCTTCGGAAACACCACCACCGCCCCGACGCCCCCGAGCGCCGCCGTCCCATCATACCCATAAGCAAGCAAGTCCTCCCGCCCATGCAGCACACGCGCAGGGTCGAGAAGGGCGGTCAAATCAGGAACAAGATTCGGCATACCCGGAATTTCCCCAGCTCGGCGCTCCGCGTCGAGGAGAACCTCTTTCGCTAGGACACCACAGAAATTCTCGCCCTACTCCCGTAACTTCGGCTTGGGCATCGAGTTAAGGAATTCCTCAGCGCGTTTAAACTCGTTCGATGTCATGGCAGGGTCTAGGCGATCCTCGATTTCGATGGTATGATCTATCCAATAATGGAAAGTGTCTTCGTCGAATTCGGAAGCGGTCATTCCTTCCAGATTCTCGATGAAGGCTATTAAATTAAGGGTGGTTGCGCGAGCAATGTTGCTGGGTGCGCTTCTACGATCGTCGTCAAAAATGTCCTTTTCGTAAACCTTCTGGATTGATGCCTGTTTAATATAACGGCAAAGATAATAGAGCGACGAACGAGCATCGTCGACGCTTAGGGTTGAAATTATTGGGTAAATGTCTTTCATGGTTAAGCGATGCGGATTACATCAAATGCAGATTGAGGTAGGTCGACGACGATATATTCGTGCGAGAGTGGATTCGCCTTGTTTTTAATATCAACCTTCTTGTAGAATGGAACCGCTTCCAATCGAGAGATGACGCAAAGCAGCGGTCTGAATTGATGCATGGGCGCTTTTTTTGAAATGGCAACTATTTCATTCTTCTGTTCAAGTGTGATACGTCCTGCTTTCAGCATGGCCTCTGCACCTTTTCTTATGCCTATCCTGTTTAGCTTTATTTTCATCCCATGCAAATCAGCCCCATCGATTTCATCCTGGATGGTGTTGTAGATATGGAGAGGAGATGAGCTTGGAGGGACGGTGAAATGAGGAGATGCGAAATGGGGGCCGAAGTACGGGGTGCACCATAGATAATGAAGTCCGCCGTAGTATGTAGAATTTACGCTGTAAGCTACAGCGGTCATCGTTGAGTAAAGCACGGGATTCTTGATGGTCGATATCGACATTGTAGAATGATGGAGGGTGGATGGTTTTGCAAACTACTCGAACAGAATTCAAGGCTGCCATAGAGTGTGTGGCTTGGCAACAGAAGTAACGTAAATGCTTCAGTCAGTAACTGCAGCTTGAAGGCGGCTGTTATCACGGCATCAGAGCGCTCCAGTTATGCAAGAAAGATTTTGATTTCCCTTCACATCTATGCGCCTTCGACAACGCCGCCCCTGTGCAAGTTCGCGAGTTCGCTGAGTGATTCTGGGGAGCGCGAAATCCTCATCCTTCTTCACGACTCCAACCCTTGGCATCCTTGCACTTTGGTGGTTCAAAATCAGGGAACCTCACCCCAACGCACCGTTTCCTATTGGCAACACACCGATTTTTCGCACATTCGGGCATCGTCATGCTCTCCCGTCTGGTCGCTGTCCTCACTTTTGCTAGTTGCGCCGTTTTTG
>JAYUWZ010001194.1:0-2409 GCA_043753265.1 Verrucomicrobiaceae bacterium | reverse complement strand
TTCGCAGCTTTGAGCGACGCTCGTCCACTCATAGAGTTAAAGACAGCGCAAAGAGCTGCGAAGCATCGCAGCACTCCGAGGGCGGCTTCGCCGCTGTTATTCTCTGGAAGGTTTAGTGGCGGAAGTGCCGCGTCCCCGTAAGCACCATCGCCATCCCGCGCTCATTGGCGGCGGCGATCACGTCGGGGTCCTTCATCGATCCACCCGGCTGGATTGCACACGTCGCGCCGGCTTCGGCAGCGGCGAGCAGGCCGTCGGGGAAGGGGAAGAAGGCATCCGAGCAGATCGCGCTGCCCTTGAGCGAAAGTCCCGCATCCTTGGCCTTCGCCACGGCGATGCGCGAGCTGTCCACACGGCTCATCTGGCCCGCGCCGATGCCCAGTGTGCGATCCTTGCCAGCATACACGATGGCGTTGGACTTTACGTGCTTCACGATCTTCCAGCCAAATTCCAGTGCCGCGAGTTCATCGGCGCTGGGCTGACGGGCGGTCACGGAGTCGCGTTTTTCGGCGAAATGCATGTCGCGGTTCTGCACCAGCACTCCACCGGCGACACTGCGCACGAGGCAATCATCCACGCCCGCCGGCTCGGCGATTGCGCGGAGCTGGCGCATGAGGCGCAGGTTTTTCTTTCGCTGAAGCAGCGCACGCGCATCGGCATCAAAGCTCGGCGCGATAATCACCTCGCTGAAAATCTCGCTGATGGCCTCCGCCAGCGCGAGGTTGAGCGGACGGTTCGTCACGATGATGCCGCCAAACGGAGCCTGCTTGTCGGTGGCGAAAGCCTTGTCCCATGCCGCGCGCAGGTCAGGGTCCGAGCCGACGCCACAGGGATTCGTGTGCTTCAAGATTGCTACCGTGGGCTCGGTGAATTCATCCATGAGCTCCGCCGCTGCGGTGATATCGAGGATGTTGTTATACGAGAGTTCCTTGCCGTGGAGTTTTTCGAAATACTCATCCCACCTGCCATAGAGTGCGCCGCATTGGTGGGAGTTTTCGCCGTAACGCAGTTGCGCCACGAGTGGCAGGGAGAGGCTGAAAGAGGAACTGCACTCCTTTTCCTTGTTGAGGTAGTTGGCGATTGCGCCGTCGTATTTGGAAGTGGTGACGAATACCTTGATGCCAAGCCGCTCGCGGAGCTGCAGCGTGGTGCCGCCGTCATTGTCCTTCATCGCCTCGATGACCTCCTGGTAGTCGCAGGGGTCCACCACCACCGTCACGCTGCGGTAATTCTTCGCCGCGCTGCGCAGCATCGAAGGCCCGCCGATGTCGATGTTTTCGATGGCTTCCTCCAGCGTCACGCCCGGCTTGGCGATGGTGGCCTCGAAGGGGTAAAGATTCACCACCACGAGGTCGATGGGCAGGATGTCGTGCGCCTTCGCCTGCGCCACGTGCTCCTCATTGTCGCGCAGGTGCAGGAGTCCGCCGTGGACCTTGGGGTGCAGCGTCTTCACGCGGCCATCCATCATCTCGGGAAAGCCGGTATACTGCGAAATCTCCACCACCGGGATGCCCTCGGCAGCGAGGAGCTTGGCGGTTCCGCCGGTGGAAATGATCTCCACCCCCAGCCCTGCAAGCTCCCTGCAAAATGGAACAAGGCCTGTCTTGTCAGAAACGGAAATAAGCGCGCGCTGGATTTTCATTCGTTGGAAAAGGGGCGGGAGGCTAGCGCGGCACAGGCCGGGAGCAAGGGGTTTCAGCGGGGTGGGGATGCTACTTCTGTAATGCGATGCGCGCAGACTTAGAAACTCAGCGGTTCACTGTTGCGCTTCGCCCCCGCCTGTCGGAAGTTCCAGCAATGACGATTACGCCAGCCATCACGATGGGAGAACTTGTGTCGCAGTTTCCGGGAGCGCAGCGCGCGCTGTTCCGGGCCTACCATATCGGGGGGTGCTCGAGCTGTGGCTTCCAGCCGGATGAAACGCTGGAGCAAGTGTGCGCCCGCAACGAAAACATCCCGGTGAACGAAGTCATCGCCACGCTCCAGACCGCCAAGGAGGCGGATGAAAACATGGAGGTCACAGCCACCCAGGCCGCTGAACTCGTGAAGGACGGGAAGGCCAAGCTCGTGGACGTGCGCACCCGCGAGGAATGGGACGCGGCACACATCGAGGGCAGCACCTTTTTAACCCAGGAGATCATGCACGAACTAGGCTCGTGGCCCTCCGAACAGCTCATCATTTTCACCTGCCACCACGGCGTGCGCAGCCTCGACGCCGCTGCCTACTTTGCCGGGCACGGCCTCGCAAACGTCCGCTCCATGCGCGGCGGGATCGATGCCTGGAGCTGCGAAGTGGACACCGAGGTGCCCCGCTACGAACTCGCCTGATTTGGGCGATGAAAATCCTCCGCGTCCTCCTCAAAATATTGGTCATCCTGCTCGCACTAGTCGGGGTGGCCTCGCTCGGCC
>JAYUWZ010001193.1:0-2409 GCA_043753265.1 Verrucomicrobiaceae bacterium | reverse complement strand
TTTTTGCGCATTTGAAGGCGGAAACCCGTGGCTGATAAGTAGCTGAATATGAGTATATTCAGGGCCTGTAGCGGGAGTTATTGCAGTTATTGCGCACTTTGCCTGGAGTCGGAATTTTGCGGGTGGCTGGGGATTATCGGAGATAACGGCGGTGGCTCGCTTGATGGTGATGAGTTCAACGATTGAAACGCCAGGACTCCAGGCTGCCACGGGTCGATGCTGATTCGCCCTGCTGCCTTGTTTTGTTTTCCGCTTTCCATTCACGCCACCCCTCTTTGACATGGAGGAAACATACCGCATTGCGTTGCGGGTGTCACGCGGGATTCAGGAGGTTTGTCGTTCGTGATCCTTTGCGGAAACGATAGTTCAATCCGTGCTTATCCGGTTCCCTGACAAAAGGGTGCACCATTGCTCTCAGGAAAGCAGGAATGCAGGATATTCCTGTGTTCCTGCTTTCCTGAGAATGAATATATCAACGAACCGGACAGGCCGGGATCAATCCAACGGACTTCGCACAGCCAAGCCCGGTTTGTTCATGACGTGGGTGTATATCATGGTTGTTTCGACGTCCTTGTGGCCCAGAAGCTCCTGCACTGTGCGTATGTCCTGCCCGCGTTCCAGGAGGTGGGTGGCAAAGCTGTGGCGCAATACATGGGGAGTGACCCGCTTGGGTATGCCCGCTTTTTCCGCTGCGGAGCGAATCCCGCGCTGGAGCGAATCCTCGTGCACGTGATGGCGTCGCTGGATTCCCGACCTGGGGTCCTGCGAGATGGCCGGCGATGGGAAGACCCAGAACCATTCCCAGGAAAAGGGGGCGCTTGCGCTTTTCCACTCCATGGCCCCAGGCAGTTGGACACCGGGGAGCCCGTTGGCGCGGTCGGAATCGAACAGGGTGCGGGCACGGGCTATTTGCTCGCGGAGGTTTTTCCGGGCGGCCTCGGGGAGCATGGTGACGCGGCCCTGGCCGCCCTTGGTGTCCTGCAAGGTAAGGATGCGCCGGTCGAAATCGATATCCTTCACACGTAGGCGCGCGCACTCGAGGATGCGCAGACCGGCGCCGTATAGCAGTTGCGCCATGCAGAGGGCGGTGCCCTGGAGGTGGGAGAGCAGGGCCTTGACCTCGCCCTCGCTGAGTACGACGGGAACTTTCTTTGGGCGGGTGGCGCGCTCAATGCCGCTCAAGTCCCCGGGGGGCCGGCCCAGGACGCTTTGATAGAGGAATACGAGTGCATTGAAGGCCTGGTTTTGGGTGCTTGCGGCGACCTCGCGATCGGCGGCGAGGTGGGTGAGAAAGTCGCGTACCTCGTGCTCTCCCATGTCGTCCGGGTGCCGCTTGTGATGATAGAGGATGAATTGGCGCGTCCACATCCAGTAGGCGTCCTCGGTTCTGTGTGAGAACTGGCGCAAGCGGCAGGCGCGGCGCAATCTTTCCTCCAGGCGCATGGGCTTGGCGGCCGACGGAGGCGCTGGTGCGGGGGTGGGAGTCGGTCTATCTCCGGCGGAGTTCATGCGGCGGAAAATACCGATAGATTGCCGTGAAGGGCGACATTAAAAATACGGGATTGACTCTGTTCATCGCGTCTGATGAAGAAACGTCCATGTCTCTCCCATTTCACGATAGGCCGACCGTTTCTTGCCGGAGCTGCGGTCTAATACTATGTTAGGCGTCGCCGCACCCGTCCCGTGAGAAGCAACATCGAAGGTAAGCCGCCGAGCAATACACCAATCGGAGTTTCTGGTTGGCTTCTCTGCTTCGCGTCGTTGTTTTGGGCCTTACGTCTCCAGTCCACGCAGCCTCAACTTACGGCACTCATTGCCACAGCTTCTTTTAGTCTTCCGTTCCTTGGCACCGCTATCGCCCAACTCCGTAGTGGCTACTTCTGGCGTAACAATTCGCCCGGTAGCCACGGTCTTCACCGTTCTGAGGCACCGACTCGCTTTATCCTTTCCACAGTCTTCTATTTTTCGCTCGCATTTGGCCTCCTCGCTTTCGCTTTATGGCGTTTCTCACATTCAGCGTAATCCCGCGAACGCCTAACCATGCGCTGCAGCGAACACGGCTCCGCGTCACGGCACCTGCTTCCACCGCCGCCTTTCCGCCCACCACGCAGGTTCCGCGCCGCTCCGGCGTGTCGCTGAGCTTGGGGTCGTTAGGCGTTACTCGCACATCGTGATTCCAGACACTACAGATATGACGCTGGTGAGCGACTTAACCGACGACGAGGACGTTGCGCTCGCCCGCAAGGCAACTGACTTTCTGACTGCCTTTCGGTGGTGTGCCGCGGTTAGAGAGAGTTTCCTCGCTTTCGACAGCGGCTATATCCTCGGCGTCTTTCTGTTCCGCATTGAGCCTCGCTTACTCGGAGTCGATGACACTCTCTGGGTAGTCGTCGGTGACGGGCCTCCCGC
>JAYUWZ010001192.1:0-5271 GCA_043753265.1 Verrucomicrobiaceae bacterium | reverse complement strand
GTCGAGATGCAATGCCTGTCCCAGGTTTACGATCAGGAGACGGTCTTCGCCGTGTGCTACAAAGTGCCGCAGCAGAAACGCAGTGGGCCCCAGTACCGCTCCGTCGAAGGAGGTCGGCCCGGCGAAACCGATCTCAGGAGTCGCCTTGCGCAGAGCGATGAGGTCTTTGTATAGATCCAGCACCGCGCCATTCTTTACACGTTCTGATGGGTCCAGTTTGCAGCGTTCGAATGTTTCCCGCAGTTCCGGGTTTGGAATGAGCGCCGCAGTGTCCGTCGATGCCGCAATGCTCGGGAACTGGCCCAAAAATTCCGACCGCCCCTTGGCCACTAGCGCGGCGAGTTCTGGGTTGTGATCGGCAAAGTAAAGGAATGGCGCCGATGACGCAAATTCCTGACCCTGGAACAGCATGGGCGTATTTGGCCCGAGCAACAGGAGCGCGGTCATGGCGCGGGCTTTTGCGCTGCTGGTGATCATGTGAAGCCGGCGACCCCACAGCGAATTCGCAATCTGATCGTGATTTTGAATAAACGTCACGAATTGCGCAGGGTGCAGATCCAGCGAGGGTGTGCCGCGCCGTTTTTTCTGCCACTTGTAACGCTGGCCCTGAAAGAGAAAGCCGCGCTTTGCACAGGAGATGAACTCCTGCGGGGAGCCATGGTAGTCCGTGTAGTAAGCCTCGTTTTTGCCTGTGAGCGCCACGATTGCGCAATGGTGAAAGTCATCATTCCACAGGGCATCGAGACCATTGCCGCCCAGTTCCACCGCCCTCACAAGGCTCGCCGTTTGTGTCTCATTCTCTGAGACGATGTATGTCCCGCGCCCCGCGCCCTCCTCCCTCACACGTTCGCCTATCTCGGTGAGGATATGCTTCGGCGAAGCATCGAATATCTGCTGAGTGGCATCAAGGCGCAGACCGTCGATGTGGAATTCCGCGATCCAGTATCCCGCATTGGAGATAAAGAATTCACGAACCGGCTCTGCGTGCTCATCGTCAAAATTCATCGCCTCGCCCCACTCATTTTTGTACCGCTGGCTTACATAGTGCGTCGCGAATTGCCCCAGATAATTTCCGTCAGGGCCCAAGTGGTTGTACACTACGTCGAGAATTACCCCCATGCCCAGCAGGTGAGCGCGATTCACGAAGCGCCGGAATTCATCCGGTTTGCCGTAAAGACGCGTCGGCGCAAAGAGATTCACGCCATCGTATCCCCAGCCATATCGACCTGCGAAATCCGCCACGGGCATCAGTTCCAGGAGGGTTACTCCGAGTTCCGCGAGCCGGTCCAATTCCCGGGTCGCCGACTCCCAGGTGCCCTCGGGCGTAAACGTGCCGATGTGCATCTCGTAAATGATCTGCCCCTCCCGCGTGACCCCGGCCCATTCCACGTCGCTCCATATGAAAGACTGCGGATCGATAATCTGCGAAGGCCCGTGAGGGCCGTCCGGCTGAAAACGCGAAGCGGGGTCTGGAAAGTCCCCGCTGGGCAGGACAAACTTGTAGCACATGCCCGCTTGCGCTTCGTCTACCTTCGCAGAATGGTAACCGTCGCCCTCCGCCCTGAGTGAGATCGGCTCACCAGCTTTCCCTGTTGCATCATAAAGCCGCACAGCCACCGACGCCGCAGCCGGTGCCCACACGCGAAACAAGATACCTCCGGCCCTGAGAACATGAGCCCCTATGGGCAGCACCCGGCAGTGCTGTGTCGTGATTGATTGCATTACCCGCAATATCGAACGGCCTGTGTTTTCTGCGTGCGTATTGACACACGGAGAAAAACGAAAAATCATACATCCAACTTCGCGCTCCTGCGCGAACATGACACGACCACCAGAAACACCACACCTATGAAAAACCTAATTACCACTGCATTGTTTGCTGCTGCCCTCCCGCTCGCGTCCTACGCCGGTCAGCCCATTGTCGACAAGAATCCCAAGAACCCGGTTCCAGAGAGCTGCTTCGCCGACCAGGAGCTGCAACTCGATATCTACGGTGCCTATGTCTCCTCCGAAGGGGACGGGGGTCATGGCGACGGCTGGGGCGGCGGCCTCGGTCTGAACTACTACTTCATGCGCAACCTTGGCGTGGGCATCGATGCTACCGCCACCGATGGTAATGGCGACACGCTCTGGCAGTTTTCCACCTCGATGCTCTACCGTTATCCCGTGGAGATGGGCAATTTCTGCTTCGCACCCTACGCCAAGCTCGGCGGCGGCTACATGATGAACGGCAGCGGCGACGCTTTCGTCACGACTGGCGGCGGCATCGAGTTTCGCCTGAAGCAGAACCTTGGCCTTTTCACCGAAGGAAGCTACAACTGGTCGGACGACAACGATAACTTCATCCAGGGTCGTGTGGGCGTTCGCATCGTTTTTTAATCACTCACCTCTCTAATTCCCAGAGCATCATTATCTCAGCCGGCCCCGCCCTTTATAAGGCGGGGCCGGTTTTTTGTATTTAGCCACATGCGCAAGTCCCTGTGGCTGCGATACAGTTTGTGAGATGTGAGCAAGGGTTTAGCAGACCTCTTTCGCCACTACTCAAATTCATCATACAAAACCCATGAGCAACCACATCTCTATCGCTGCTTACGACAATCTCGCTCCCGCCAACGCACTCATCCACGCGCTTGCGGATAAGGGAATTGAAGCGGGACTCCAGGATGAAACCGCGGATCAAGCCCTGCGCTTCTTCACGGCGACCGCGCATGCGCAATTCCGCGTGATGGTGCCGCCAGATCAAGTGCCGAAGGCCCTTGAGGAGCTTGCACGTCTGGCCCCTCTGCCGCCTGAGCGGTCGCATGAATGCCCGGTGGCTCAGATCATTCGCTGCCCGGACTGTAGTTCCACACTCGTGGAGTACCCCCAGTTTTCCCGCAACACGATCGTCGGCGCGCTGCCGGCTATGGCGGCCAGTGTGGGCCTCGTGGAGCAGGATTTCTTCTGCCGCAACTGCAATTATACGTGGGAGCCTGGGGACCGCAGAAATAGCCGCGAAGAACTCACTCAAAATCCTACTTAAGCGAGAATCCTGTCGATCACGTGCCCGTGCACGTCGGTCAGCCTTCGGTCGATGCCGTTGTGCCGCCATGTGAGTTTCGTGTGATCCACCCCCAGCAGATGCAGCATTGTGGCGTGGATGTCGTAGACCAGTGTGGGGTTTTTCCGGTCTAGGGGCTTGTAGCCCCACTGATCACTTTCCCCGGCGGTGGTGCCACCCTTGATGCCGCCGCCGCAGAGCCAGTTGGTGAATACAAAGGGATTGTGGTCACGCCCCTTGCCTCCTTGCGAACTAGGCATGCGCCCAAACTCCGTCGTCCATAGGATGATGGTGTCCTCCAGCATTCCGCGTTGCTTGAGGTCCTGGATAAGTGCAGCGGTACCGCGAGCCATTCCGTTTGAGAGCGGGCCGTGATCGCGCTCGATGTCCTCGTGTGAATCCCAGTTGCGGCGCGGGAAACCATTGTCATTGCCGCTCCAGATTTGCACGAAGCGCACGCCGCGCTCCAGCAGGCGGCGGGCGGTGAGGCACTTTTGCGAAAAGTAAAAAGCCTCCTCGTCGGCGTTGATTTCCTTGGGCCAGGTCTGGGGGCCGCGATCCAGCCCGTACATCTTCATTACGTGCTCCGGCTCGCTTTTAAAGTTCAGGGCATCGGGCGCGGCGAGTTGCATTTTTGCGGCGAGCTCATAGCTCTTGATGCGCGCCTCCAGACGTGGATCCCCTTCGCGGGCGCTCGCATGTCCGTGGTTGAGGTGCGCCATCAGCGCCTGCGCATCGCGCTCGCTTTCGGGCGTGATGTAGCTCCCGGATTTGTGCGGATAGAGATCTGCAATCGGGGATTCAGTTCCCGGATAAATAATGCTGCCACTGTGCTGGGCAGGCAGGAATGCGGAGTCCCAGTTCTTCACACCATTGCTGCCAAATCCACGATGATCCGGCAGCACTACGAAGGTGGGCAGATTCTCATTCAGCGAGCCCAGCGCGTAGCTCACCCAGCAGCCCGCGCCCGGAAAGCCCGGGAGCACAAAGCCTGTGGCCTGCAGGAGGGTGGCCTGCGAATGCACGCCGCTCTTGCTCACCACATTGTGGAGGAATGCAATATCGTCGGCATGGGCACCCAGCGGCGCGACGGTTTCACCGAGCATCTTGCCGCATTGTCCATAAGGCTTGAAGTCCCACACCGGCTTCAGCCATGGCCCAAGGCCATTTTGAAATGCCTCCACGGGCTCTCCAAAGTCGCTCGGCTTTCCGTGCTGCTTTACGAGTTCGGCCTTGTAGTCCCAGAGATCGAGATGGCTTGCCGCCCCCGACATGAAAAGCTGGATGACACGTTTGGCCTTCGCGGGCCGCACGATGGACGGATGCGCGGCCATGGCGTCGCCTCCAAGCATGGATGCCAGCGCCATACCGCCAAGGCCACCCCCGCTCTTCCATAGAAAGTCGCGGCGGGAAATGGGGTTGGATTGGGCGATGCGATGGAATGGTGAATCGTTGTGCATGGCTTAATCGACGAAGGTGAACTCGTTCAGGTTGAGGATCACGCGGCAGGCGTTGGCCATGCCGTGCTTTTGGGCGAATGCGGCAAGCCTTGCCATTTCATCTGCAAGCGGTGCGCGGCCTGTGGCCAGCCGGTAGGCCCGCTCCAGTTGCGCACCGACATCATTGCCGGCGTCCTTCTTTACCCGCTCGGCAAAGTGCTTGGATTGTGCCACCATGAACCCGTTGTTGAGCAAGGTCAGGGCTTGCGCGGGCGACACGCTCTCATTGCGTTTGTCCACCCGCATGGAGGGATCCGCGCAGTCGAGCGCCGTCATGAAAGGCTGCATCTGAGAGCGTACGATGAAGCGATAAACCGAGCGTCTCCATGTTTTGGGATCCTCGGGATCCGCCAGATCGTATTTGTAGTGCGGCGAGTGCTCTGGGAATTTCACCACAAAGTCCTTCCACCCGGGGCCGCCGGGCGTGAGGTCGAGTTTTCCGCTCACCGAGAGCACTGCATCGCGCACCGCTTCCGCCTCGAGTTTACGCCGGTTCTGCCGCCACAGCATCGTGTTGCCGTTGTCGAGTTGCTCCGCCTTGGGATTCACCGCAGAGGAGGACTGCCGGTAGGCTGCGCTCATCACGATGAGCTTGTGCAGTTTTTTCAAGGAACCGCCCATTTCATCGCGGAAGTGCGTTGCGAGCCAGTCGAGCATCTCGGGGTGCGTGGGGGCTGCTCCCATGCGCCCGAAATCATTCGGCGTGTCCACGATGCCGTGGCCGAAGTGATA
>JAYUWZ010001191.1:0-2410 GCA_043753265.1 Verrucomicrobiaceae bacterium | reverse complement strand
AGCCAATCGCCGCGGTCCTCTTTCTTAAACGTGCGCCGGTCGATGTCCGCTTTCTCGCCAGCAAGCGTGCGCTGGAAAATAGCCTCCATGGCCGGCCTCGTCACCTTTTCGCCAGCGGCCGCAATCAGCTTGGCCGAGTCGTCGCGCCACCATTTGCAGAGCTTCTTTTCAAACTCGAGCCCGCCGCTCTCCGGCGCGGGGTGCCTGGCGTCCCACACCGTCAGTTCCTCTCGGGTGAGTGGCTGATACTCCACCTCGCGCACTTCTTTTACGCCGAGTCCGAGGTGCGTGTTGAACCACCCATACATCGCCACGCGCGCGGGGAGGTTGTAGTTGTGCGGAAATTCCGTGCGCGCAAAAAGCTTCACATTCTCCGGCTTGCCGAGCGATGCCCAGTGCGCCGCGAGATCGGGAAAGCCTTTCGTGGCCATCTCCTTCGTCCAGTCGTTGGCTGCGGTCATTGCCATCGGCTTTGGCGCAAAGAGCGCGGCCATCTCGATGTTGCCGGTGCCCACGCGCAGCAGGCTGGCATTTTCGCACGTGCAGCCACCCTGCATCGCGGTGCTCACCATCACGGCCGGAAACGCCGCACTGATGCGCGAATCGAGCGCGGCCAGCACAAACGTTTGCGTGCCTCCACCACTCGCGCCCGTGCATCCGATTTTTGACACGTCGACGTCCGGCAGGGACGCCACGAAATCGAGCGCTCGGATCGAATTCCACGTCTGCAAGCCCATGATGCTTTGCGCGTGGCTCTCGGCCTGCGGGGAAAAAAGCCCCCAGCCTTCGTTTGCAGTGGCCTCCGGGCGTTGCTTGCCAAAGCGGTGCGCAAATTTCTCCGTGAGTTGCACGCTGTCGGCATAGCCGATCATGTCGTAGTGAAACACCACGCAGCCCATGCGCGCGAGCTGCACGCAGCGCGCTTGCAGGGGCACGGAACCGTTCGTCGGAAATTCCTCCGCACCGGTCTCGATCGCCTTCTTCACGCCAGCGTCACTCTCCTTGTAAAAGCGCCCATCCGCCCAGTGTCCATGCGGGCAGAGCACCGCGGGATGCGGCCCCGCGGACTTCGGGCGGAAGAGGCTGCCCGTGACAAAGAACCCCGGCATCGATTCAAAATACACCCGCTCCACCGTGAAAGTATCGCGCTCCACCTTGCCATGAATCACCGCGTTCAGCGGAGTCCGTGTGGGCTCGGGAAAAATGCCGAGGGATACGTGGAGTTGCGTGCGCAATTGGGCAGCACGCACATTCCACGCGGTGGCATTGTCCGGCGCGGTCCAGGGGAAATAGCCATCCAAGTCCTTGAGCGGCTTCAGGCGTACATCCTCGGGCAGCGTGCCCATGGGAAATACCCGTGGAGTCTCGGCAAATGCGTAGGTGGTGACAACAGAGAGGGCGGAGAGCAGGAGGGCCTTCATCTCGCGGAGCGTGCAGAAAGCAGGGCAGGGGATGAAGGAAAATCCCGCGCCCTCCATGAGATAAGCAACCTAAGCGATGCCGCCTCTCGCGATTCTGTATTCGTCATGCTCCGCCCGCTCTGCATTCTCCTCCTCGGCCTCTGCCTCCCGGCGTTTGCTGATCCCATCCCGGCAAAGGATCGCATCGTCATCCTTATTTCCGTCGATGGTTTCCCGGCATGGCTTTGGAAAGATCCCACGCTCGTCATTCCCAATCTCCGCAAGCTCGCCGCCGAGGGCGCGCAGGCCGAGGCCATGACTGTTTCGAACCCCTCCATCACTTGGATCAATCACACCACGATGGTCACCGGCGTGAATCCGCAAAAGCACGGCGTGCTCTACAATGGGCTGCTCGTGCTGGGCGGGCCGGGCAAGCCGCCTGCGATTGAGCAGTGGCGCGACAAGGCGGACCTCGTTCGCGTGCCCACGCTGTACGATCGCGCATTCGAGGCCGGCCTCAAGACCGCGCAGGTCGATTGGGTGGCGATTCTGAATTCCGGCACCATCCACCACGAGTTCCTCGAAATTCCGAAATTCGGTGGCGCAATCGAGCAGGAGATGATCAAGGCCGGGACCATCACTCCGGACGATGTGCGCAATTTTACGAAAGGAAAATCCATCGTCTGGCGCGATGCGATTTGGACGCAGGCGGGCGTCCATATCATCGAGAAACACAAGCCAAACCTCCTGCTCTTCCATCTGCTCACCACGGATGCCACCAATCACCAATACGGCCCTGGCACACTCGCCAGCCACACCGCTTACGCTTACACGGATCGGCTCATCGGCGATCTGCTCTCCGCAATCGATCGCGCAGGCTTGCGCGACAAGGCAACCATCGCCGTGGCGACGGATCACGGTTTCAAAAAACTCACCAAGGGCATCAATATGAACGTCGCACTGCGCGACGCCGGCTACATCCGCACCAAGGCGAAAGAGCCAGTCGCAGC
>JAYUWZ010001190.1:0-2413 GCA_043753265.1 Verrucomicrobiaceae bacterium | reverse complement strand
TCGCTGCGCGAATCAAAACCTGCCAGTCCCTCATCGTCGCTGGGAGCGGCAGGACGGTAGTGGATTTTGGAAATCACCACATTCCCCGCCGCGGCAGGGACAGTGCCCACGCTGAAAGCGGCTTCGTTCAATGCGCTCCAGTTTACGCCGTTGCGCACCCGGGCTTTAACCGTTTTGGAAATCGTGAGCGGCACGGCCCCCGCGTATGCGACTGCGCTGGGGCTGATCGCGCCCGTCAGCGCCACCCGCGGATCGCTTCCATCGAGCGTGTAGTAAATGGTCCCCACGCCACCGGGATTGGTCATCGCCAGTGCATAGTTCGCCGGAACACCGCCGCCATGTTGCGAAAACACGGGCGCATCGAACGTGGGGTACAGCGTACGTATCCGCAACTGGGCGATGAGCGAGACGGTGCGATTCGACGGACCATCGAGAATCGTATTCAGGATCCGCAGTCTTTCATTCCACCAGGACACGTAGGTGCCGCTGAAATTAGTGAACCGCAGATGAAGCTCCGACTGCGGGCTCACCGTCGAAGTCGAGGGACCACTATCCCCCCAGCGCGCACTCTCCGCGCGCACGGCCTCGTTGATGTCCATCAGCCGTGCATCAAAGACCTCTTTCCCTTTCGTCGGCGTAAACAGCCCGCCGTTAAAGAGAAGTTTGTGCGCGGCATCCCCGAACCTCACCTTGTACTCAGCGTTCAGCACCAGTCGCTGGTGAATGCCCGTAGGCCCCCCGGAGTCATTCTTTCCGGTGGCATCATAGTTGTTCGTCTTAAAAACATGCTCCGCATCCCAGCTATGGTAGCGCCATTTGCCACTGGGGCTCACCCGATTGTAGCTCGCATACCAGTTTTGGTGCGCCCAGTCGTCATTGCCCCCGTAGAAATTGACGAGCATGTATTTGATGAAGTCGTCGATATCGAGCTTCGCAGACACCGCATCATAGTTGGCCTGCACACTCAGATCCGCCGCTGCAAGATTGAGCAGGGCCTGATAGTTCACACCCGCCGTGTGGTTGGTGTTGTTGACTCCCATAGCGGGATTGATGATATTCCCCGACACGAGAAAATTTCCCACGCTCGGGGAATGTTTCACCACGTCGTAGTCATCGGAATCCCCGCCGAGGTAGTCCGCCGCAAAGTGATCCTCTGGCTTTTCGTGCAGCGTGTAGATGCCCCAGTAGAGACCATTCAGGTAGACATGCACCGCCTGGCTGTGCGGGGCAAAGCTGCCCATTTTGTTTTGCAGATCGCTCATCACCGCATCGCGCACAAAGTCACCCCGGTTGCGCTGCGTGGCGTCCTGGGAGTGATTCCACACCTGGTTCAAACGCGCATCGAGCACCAGCTTGTCGTAGATGCCGATCGCGGAATCGCCAAGAACGCCACTGTCGAGATCCGTCCAGAATTTGAAATTCATCGAGAGCTTGTCGCTCTTCCAGCGCGACGTGCTGCTGCCGCCAAAGATGTGCATCTTTGCCATTTGCTGCCTGCCCTGCTGGCCATTGGGATTCAGCGGATCGCCGCCGGGATTGAGCACTTCAAATGACGCCAGCTTGTCCACCCCCTCGCCTGCAATGTAAATTCCTCCTGCGCCAAATAACTCCTCCCACTTCATCACAACCGACACGGTGGGAATCTGCAGAAGGTCGCTGGCGATCAACTGATCCTCGGGATTCGCATTATTCACCACCCGCGGGTCCATCTCCCAGTCGGCATCTTCGATCTCGCCTTGCACTTCGCCATTTGGGCCTACCTCGCCATCGTCATCCCCCTTGTCGTGCCCCCAGCCCGCAAAAGGCAAAGTCACCGTCGCGGCGCTTTGCTGCAAAACGGCACTCGGAAAAATGTAGCTGTGAGTGTCCACGTTCGAACTGCCCAGACCGCTCTTGATCGCACGCACCCGCACGATGGTGGTGGTGGTGATATTCAGCGTGACGGTGGGAGGCGTGACCCCATTGGCCGGCGGCACCTGGGTTCCATTGATGGTCGTCGGCTCACTGCCATTCGTGGTGTAGATGAGCGTGGCACCGGGTGTCGTGGTTGTGAGCGTGACACTTTGCGGCGTGGTGTAGAATCCGCGGTTCACGCTCGCACTGGTGTCACCCACAAACGCATTCACCGCATTCGCATTGTTCACCGCGCCCGGTGTGTGCGTTTCCAGAAAGCCGGGCGTGCCACCGGGCCCTGTGAGGAGCGGGTAGCCGTAGCTAAAGCGCTGCTTTTGGTTGGGGTAGGGTGTGCCCGCGCTACCGATTTGATGCACCACCGTCCATCCGCCGCCACCATTGGGCTGGCTCAGCGTGACCACGCCGGAGCTACCGAGCTTGAAATTGGTGTGAAGCTGAATGCCTGCGATCGCCCGGTTCTTTCCCGATGCAAAGACGTTGAGGTAGCCGTTGGCCACGA
>JAYUWZ010001189.1:0-10974 GCA_043753265.1 Verrucomicrobiaceae bacterium | reverse complement strand
CCACCAGGCCGGGGCGGCGGCGGGGCTCGGCAGCTGTGCTTTGATCGGTTCGCCGCTGGCCCATTGCAGCGCGGCCCCGATCGCCGCCGACAACAACGCGCTCGACAGCATGCCCCAGCCAATCGTCGACCAGAAGGGCAGCCGGTGCGCGGGGTTGCGGCTGGCCAGCAAGCTGCCGATGGCCGACAACAGCACAGCGGCCGCGGTGTATGCGCCGCCGCGCAGCGTTGCGTCTGGACCGGGCACCACGACCCCGGCTTCGGCGCCGCTTTCCCGGAAAAACGACGCCACATCGTTTTTAAAAGTAATCACCCCAAATCCACCGGGGGACATGTTGTGATTGAAGATTCCAAAAGTGCGGCCGTCTCCACTGGGACGAACGGTTGCCGATTCAGGCCTCACCACGGAGAATTTCCTGTCGTGCTCATGGGGTAGGATGACCATTTTGTTGATGTCAAAAAATTCGACCCCACTGTCACCTGGCTTGCGCGCAGGAGACAAAACCATCGCGACCCTGGGTGAGGAGTAGCCCATATAGAGCCCCCTCATGGTTAGGAAGGGGCTGGTCACCGTTAATTCCTTTTCCAAGGTTTCCAGTGCGTAGCGCTGAATGACATTCTGCTCCGGGAGAGCTACCACGATGTGGCGTGAACCACCGGCAAAAAGAACAGGAGTCGCGGGTAGGGGGATATAGCCGCGAATCTTCAATTCGCGCACGTCGAAGATCGCCAGCTTGTCGATAGCCTTGAGATGGAGAATCAGAAACCTGCCATCTCCAGCAGCCGCGAGATCAAAAGCCGGGGATGGCAGGGGGATTTCCTGGTCCGCGGGGGGCGCTGGCACGGCACTGGGTTGCGCCTTGGAATTGGGCGGCACTTTCTTTGCCGCGACAAGGCAGCAGCAAAGCAACGCCAGCAGTACGCGGAGACAGGCGGTCGGGCGGCACTTCATCATCCCGAAATGCTAGTCTTCATGGGCAGGAGGTCAAACTTCTACCCAAGGCAGTTTCGCTCCTTCACGAGCGGATGCTACTTCTTTGCGAGAGCCTCCAGATAGTCGAGGAGCGAGGCGAAGTCCTTCACGGTGAGTCCGGCTGCGAGGCCTTCGGGCATGAGCGATTTGTCGCCTTTCTCGCGCTTCGTCACGAGCTTGGGATCGATGGTAATTTCCTGCGCGGCGATGTTGCGCACCACTACTTTATCCGCAGCCTCGGAGGTGACAAAGCCCAACTGGACGGTGCCGTCTTTCATCGTGAAGATATTGGTCACGAACCCCTGGGCGATGGTCTTGTTGGGAATGAGGATGGCCTCTGCGAGTTCACGGCGTTTGTAGGTGGTGGCGATATTGCCGAGGAAGGGACCCTTGGGGGCTTCGCTTTCTTTTACGGTGTGGCAGGCGGTGCAGAGCTGGGAATAGACCTGCTCGCCACGCGACACGTCGCCCTTGATATCCATGGCCTGGGTGATGACATCCTCGACCTTCAGCGTGGCAATCATGGGCCCGGCCGGCTGGGCTGCGGCTGCGGCAAGCTTTGCGGGGTCGAGCTTGAGCTTCTTCACGGCTTCCTCGGCGGCTTTGGACACCTCCTTGTCGGAATCGGTCAGTGCGGCGGCGATTTGGGCGCCGCGGCTCTTGTCCTCGGCATCGCTGGCAGCCTTGATGATTTGCAAGCGGCGCTTGGGTTGCGCCCAGCCGGCGTCGAGGGATTTGCCTGCCATCTCGCGGGGCTCGGGAGCGCCGACCTTGCGGGAGGCGAGCTTGAGCAGCGCGGCATCCGCCCAGCGTGCGGTCTTTGTGCCGTCGGCCTTCTCGGCGGTGGCCTCCAGGAGCTGGTGGTGGTTTTCGATGAGGCGCGAATTGAAGAACGCGTCGCGCGCCTTGTTGCGCGAGTCGCCGCCGAGCCGGGAAAGAATGTCGAGAATCGCCTTCACGGACTCAGCGCTGTCGGTCTTCACGAGTGCCTGCACGGTGGGCAGCAGCACGTCGTCCTTTGCGGTCGTATCGGCCGCGACCTTGAGCAGCAATGGCAGGGCATTCGGCGGGATGCTTTCCGCATCGGCGAGCTGCTTGGCCACGATGGGCAGCAGGCTGGCGTCCTTCTCCGCGAGCGCGAGCAGCTTGGCGGTAGCGTCATTGAGCTTGATGCGGTGGCGGGAGAATTCCTTGGCGAGGTATGCAGCCTCGTCGTTGCCTGCGGTATTGAGCGCGGCCTTGAGGACTTCAATAATCTTCTTCGACTCGGACCATTCCTCGGGCTGGTAAAACGGCCCACGGGTATCCGGGCGCGTGCCCCAGGAGTCGCCCTTCCACTTGCCCTCGATAAAGTGCAGGCGGCAAAGTGCGGTGAGCAGTCCCTGACGCTGGGTGGCATCTTTCGTCTTCGCGAGGCGGGCGATAAGGCCGTCCACCGTGGTGGTGTCGTGGATGCCGCGAAGCACCATGAGCGCGCCTTCACGGAGCGGTGTGGGGCCACCTGCGTGGTCGATGATGGCAAGGCATGGCGCACTGGCTTTGAGCTGGCGAAGGACCTGCATTGCTGCGTGGGCAACGACGGGGTCGCTGTCCCCGAGCAGCGGGGCGATGCCAGCGGCGGATTGCGCGAGGCCCTGCTCGTTCACCTTTTGCGGTACAGGCGTGTTGTTGTCGGCCCATACGCCGGTGAGACCGTGCGCACGACCAAGTGCGATGATTGCCTCTTTGCGGGTGCGGGCATCGGTGGATTTCGTGGCTGCGATCAGTGGTGCCGTGTTGATGCCGGCCAGCTGGCTTTCGTTATCTGCGAGAGCGCGGATGGCCCAAGGGGCGATCGTGGCGTCGGCGATCAGTGCTGTGATGCCCTCGGCGGCCTTGGCTCCGACGGCTTGCTTGAATGTGAACAGCGCGGCGACACGCGAGGAAAGCGGGGACTTCGGGTTCTTTGCGATGGCGTAGATGGCTTGCAGCGCGTCGGGCTTTACGCCGCGCCGGAGCAGGGTGCGCTGGGCTTCGAGGCGATTGCGATTGCTTGGGGACTCAAGCAGTTTCACGAGATCCGCGTCGGTGGCCTTTACAAAATCGGGCACCTGGGCGGGCGTCATGCCTTTTGGCTTGATGCGGACGAGGTAGCCGACTTCCTCGCCGGCCCAGTTGAAGGTCGCGCCCTTCCACGAGGACACGTAGGCGTAGCCATGTGCGTCCACGTCGATATCCGTGGAGCGGGTCATACCCACGAGCGAGACGGGTTTTTCGGTTTCTTCAAAGGTCGCGCCCTTGGGTTTCACCGTGTGACGGAAGACGGGGCCTTTGCCCCAGTCGCTCGTGTAGGGGAGGTTGTTCCATGCAGCAGGCCAGCCGGGTTCGTCGATCCAGCCTGCACCCATGCCAGAGCCGCCACCGTAGTCGGCGATTGGTTGGATGATTTCGTCGCCGAAGTGCTTGTAGAGACGTGGGTAGCCGTGGTCCTCAAAGCCGGCGAAATGGTGGAAGCGGATGTCCCAGCCACCTCCATCGTTGGTGTTGTCCCGGGAGAAGATATCGAGGAGCGGAGAGACGGCGGCTTCCAGGATGTTGCGGGTGCCGCGCGAGAAAAGCTGCAGGCCGGATCCATCGGTGCGCACGCGGATGATGCCGCCGCCGCGGAGCTGGAGCTTGCGGCCATCGGTGCCCTCGGCCTCCATGAAGCCGAAGTCGCCACCCGCGATGTATAGCCAGCCATCGACGCCGAGTTCCATGCCGTTGGTGGTGTGGTCGGCGGGGCGATCCTTGAACGAGAACGCGATATTCTTTACCAGAACCTTTTGCTCGTCGGAAATGCCGTCGCCATCCTTGTCGATGAACGCGCTAACGTGGGGAGGGTGCACGCAGTAAACGGTATTGCCATCGACCACCAGGCCGCGCGGGGAGTCCACGTTTTTGACGAACTCCTTCACTTCATCGGCGCGTCCATCGCCATCGGTATCCTTCAGGCGGAGGATGCGGCCGCGGTTGGCCTTGCGGTCGAGCGAGCCGTTTCCATCGCTGGCCACATACACGATGCCATCCGGTGAGGCGGAGACGTACACCGGATAGTTCGATTGCGGAGGCGCGGAGAAAAGCGTGGCCTCGAAGCCGTCGGCTACTTTGACATCCTTGAGGATGTCGGACTCCTTTGGGAAAGGGTCCGTGGCATGCAGGCAGGGAGCCGTTGCAGCAGCGATCAGCGAGGCGAGAATGAAGGAATGGCGCATGTGAGAACTTTGGAGAATCGACAGAGGGGGCGGTTATTAGAGAGAAGGGGAGGGATTGGCGAGTGACGAGAGTGTGAGACGTGAGTGTGAGATGTGGAGATGACGAATGACGAATGACGAATGGTTAGTTTATGGCCTTTTGGTTTCTTTGGTGGATGGATTTTGTTCTTTTTTGGGATCGGTTGAGATGCTGGGAGTGGTGTTGCCTCTGTAAAACTTGGAAATGGAGGGATGGCACAACAGTGGCTAAGGGGCGGTCACTTCCTTTCCATCATGCACCGCCGCGCCTTTCTCACCACCTCCCTCGCAGCCCTCCTTGCCACGCCTGCTTTTGCTCAACTCGCATCGCAGCCTGCGGCGAAGCGCGACCCTGCTTTGAAAGCCAAGGTGGAGGCGGCTGTGGACAAGGGCATCGCCTTTTTGAAAAAGCAGCAGAAGCCGGATGGCTCTTGGAGTACGACGGAGTATCCCGCGCTCACCGCACTGTGTGTGCTGGCGCACCTGAAGTCGCCCGGAGGCAAACACGCCAAAGTGCAGGCGGCGCGCGAGGGCATCGAGTTTGTGCGGAAGAACGAGAAGCCCGATGGCGGCATCTATGCCCAAAAGATGGGAAATTATAACACGAGCATCTGCCTCACGATGATGCTCCTGGCGGGGGATTCCAAGGACGCCAAGGCGATTGATGGAGCGCGGAAATATCTGCAGGGCGGACAGGTGAAGAATGCCGCGAAGCCCGAGCAGGAGGGGGGATGGGGATATGAGAGCGGCGGGAAGATGGGTCGGCCGGATTTGGATAACACGGTTTTTGCGCTGGAGGCGCTGCGTCTGGCGGAGAAGCAAAAGGCGGGCGGCTCGGAATTGATGTGGAAGGCCGCGGAAGACTTCGTGGCGCGCTGCCAGAACCTGCCCGCGGCGAACAAGGAAAAGTGGGCTAGCGACGATGCGGAGAACAAAGGCGGCTTTATCTATTCGCCCGGCGACAGCCCGGCGGGCGAGGTGACGACTGCGGAAGGCAAGAAGGCGTTGCGGAGCTACGGAAGCATGACTTACGCGGGCGTGCTGAGCCTGCTCTACGCGGATGTGAAGAAGGACGACCCTCGCGTGAAGGCTGCGATGGAATGGCTGGAAAAGCACTATTCGCTGGAGGAGAATCCCGGGCAAGGCGCGCAGGGGCTTTACTACTATTACTACATCATGTCCAAGACGCTCGCCGCGACGGGGGTGGATGAACTGACCAAGGCGGACGGCAAAAAGGTGAACTGGCGCGCTGAGCTTTTCGACAAGCTGTCATCCCTGCAAAAGCCGGACGGCTCCTGGGTAAGCGAGAATGGCCGCTGGATGGAGAAGGACCCGGTGCTGGTGACGTGTTACTGCCTGCTCGCGCTTGGTGAAATTGCAGCGTAGCGCGGGCTTGGCTTTTAGTCCGCCGAATCTGGCCCGTTGAGCCGATGAACAGGGCTCCGGCACCACCTCTGGGGTGCGGTTCGCGTTGCGAACGATCCCCGGGTGCCGCTCGCAAGCTCGCTTTACCCGGGGCTACTTTCCGTCATCCCTCCGGGATGCAATAGTGAACGGAAAGCGAGGTTCGATTTTGAAAGGTTTGCCGACTAAAGTCGTAGACTACTTTTGCGCGTATCGTGCGCCGTTCAGGCGGGTGGCCTAGTCGCGCCCCTTTGCCGCAGCTTCGAGGTCGCCCAGAATCTTGAATGCCTCACGGGGTAGCTTGCCTTTAACGCGGAGGGCCTGAAGTGCCTTGCGGCCACGCTCAAAATACAGCCGTCCCTCGGCGCTGGAATTTACGCCTGCCGCAAAATTGCCGAAGCGGCGGTAAAGCAGCGCGAGTTCGATGACCTCATCGTGACCGCCATCCGTCCGGTTCACGAGTTCATGAGCGGTATCCACGGCTTGTTGGAAAGTGGCTATGGCTTCCTCGACTTCCCCCATGTTTACCTTCGATTCAGCGAGTCGAACCAAGCGATCGCGGCGGCTGGCGAGTTCGTAGCGCTTGCGCTCGGAGGCCTCGGCCTCGGGAGTCATCGGGGGCGGCGTTTCGGAAGTGATGCTCTCAATCTTTGGCGCGGGGCCTTTGGCCGGGGCCAGGCCACTCGTGCCGGAAGGGGAATTGATGTCGATGGGCATGGCTGCCGCAACGGGCTCCAACGATTTGGAAGGCGGTGGCTGGTTTACGACGGAGACAGGCTGCCCAGGATTATTCTGAACGACTGGCTGCGCCGAGGCCACCGATGGGGCCGCCTTTACTGCGGCGGGTTGCTCGACAGGCTCGGTCTTCACCTCGGGCACCGCAACCACGGCGACCAAGGGTTGCACTGTGCTCACCTGGCTGGCTGGCGGCGTATCCTCGCCTTTTTGAGGCTTGAGGTTGATGGAAGGTGTGTTTTTTGGGGCCGCTTGTGCCGCGTCCTGTGCAGGCCACAATGCCAGAAAACCGAATGCAGTCACGGCCGCCACCGCGCAGATTGCCACGGGCCAGCGGGAGGGGCGCGGTGCGGGCTCCTCGGTTGGAACGGCGATTTCAGCAAGCGTGGGCAGCGGAGTGGGCTCCGGCATCGACACGATGACGGGCGACTTGGGGTGAAGGGCAAAATCCGCAGTGGAGGAGCGTCCCACCACACCCAGTTCGCCGAGCTGCGTTACCGGCACTTCCAGCAGTGCAGCGCAGAGTTTGGCACGCACTTCGGCCAAGCTGGAAATGCCCAACCGGGCATCCACGACATAGGGTTCGCAGGGTGGACCGGGGTCGAATTCATTGTTTTGAAAACGCCACTGCAGCCACTTTGGCAGCCATTGTGCATCTGCCGCACACCCGGCCTCCGCCGAGGGCGAGGCAGGTTCTCCTTTAACTATCAGCGCGATTACCCGTTCCTCGCCGCCAGCGGCGCGGAAGAGGCGCAGGTGTTCCTGCATCGTGTGGTAATTCGCAGAACCCGGGGAGAGGATGATGATAAGGTGCTGGGCTGCCTTCAGTGTCTCAGCGTAGTTTTCAAGTTGCTGGGGATCTGAGGGATCGGGCGAAACGGAAATGCGTTCGGGGTAGGGGGTGCCCTGACGGCTGGGGCGGCCAGCCAAGGGACGTGGCACGCGAGTGCCGTCAAATTCCCGGTAGATCCAATCGCACCACACCGCATCCTCGAAGGCAAAGCTCACCGCCGCCCAACAGGTAGGATTGGTGGGAGGAGCGAGCAAATCGTCCGTAGAATCGGACTCAAAAGGCCTCGAATTTGACTGAGCTAGCGACATCGAGATTAAGAAAGCAGCTTGGGGGCCATAGTACTGTGATTTCGAGAATTTCCATAATAAGCAGCTCGAATTCTGCCCAAACCACACGGAATCCCCCACGGCATGCTGATCCGCAATCCCTTCTGATTTGCTCCTTATCCGGTATACCCATCGCACTGGGGGCAAGCACTATGAAGCAGGCTGGATGACATCCAGTGGGTGTAGAAATTTTGTCGTCCTCAGTCTGCAAATAGGGTAGGCATCCCGTCCACCTGCTCCAGTGTGCCCGGCTTTCTTCAATTCTGCGAAACTGGCTTCATTCCATGCTTCTTAAAGTGTTAATATACAGTAACATATGTGCATGGCCCTAAAGTGACGGGATTGATAATAATTCTCATTTTGGCCAAATCGCTGGTGAAAGGAAATGAGCCTGCGTTATTTGGAGGAGAAGGGCTTCCCCCTGCGCTCCCGCCACAGCGAGGTTGAAAACCTCGCCTACTTTTAAAAAGGGGATGCCAATCTCCGTGCGCTTGATGTATTCGTAAGGACATGCACCCTCTCTTCAACACCCGCCGCCAATTTTTTGGCACTGCTGCGGCTGGCATTGGGGCCGTCGCGCTTGGCTCCCTGCTGAACCCCCGGCTGTTTGCCGCGGAAGGAGCGCAAGGCTCGCTTGGGAAAACGCATTATCCAGCCAAGGCAAAGCACGTGATTTACCTTCACCAGTCGGGCGGGCCTTCACACATTGACCTTTTCGATCACAAACCGGCGATGAAGGTGCACGTGGGGAAGGAACTCCCGGCGGAGATCCGGAAGGGGCAGCGCATCACGGGCATGACGTCGGGTCAGAAATCCTTCTCGGTGGCGGCCTCGCAATGGAAGTGGCAGCAGCACGGAAAAAGCGGACTTTTCCTGAGTGAACTCCTGCCGCACACCGGCAAAATCGCGGACGATATCTGCCTGGTGAAGTCCATCCACACGGAGGCGATCAATCACGATCCGGCCATCACTTTCATTCAAACCGGCTCAGAGCAGCCCGGGCGCCCCTGCTTTGGCTCCTGGCTCAGCTATGGGCTCGGGAGTGAGTGCGACAATCTCCCAGCCTTTATCGTGCTGATTTCCCAAGGCAGTGGAAACAAGACGGACCAGCCGCTCTTTTCCCGGCTGTGGGGCAGCGGCTTTCTGCCCAGCAGCTACCAGGGGGTGAAGTTCCGCTCCCAGGGAGACGCCGTGCTCTACCTCACGAACCCTGCGGGGCTCGACGATTCCGCACGCCGCGATCAACTCGACGCGCTCAAGGAACTGAACCAGTTACGGGTGAACGAACTGGGCGACCCGGAAATCGAAACGCGCATCGGCGCATACGAGATGGCCTACAAAATGCAGGCCAGCGTACCGGATCTCATGGATCTCTCCAAGGAACCGGCCAGCACGTTTGAGCTTTACGGCGAAGATGCGCGAAAGCCCGGTACCTACGCGGCGAATTGCCTTCTCTCCCGCAGGCTCATCGAGCGTGGCGTGCGTTTTGTGCAGCTTTACCATCGTGGGTGGGATCAGCATGGTGCATTGCGCGACCATTTGCCCAAGCAATGCCGTGATGTGGACCAAGCCAGCGCCGCTCTGGTGCAGGACCTGAAGCAACGCGGTCTGCTCGATGAAACACTCGTGGTGTGGGGAGGGGAGTTTGGCCGCACCGCCTACACTCAGGGCGACATCAAGAGCAGCGGCTTTGGCCGCGATCACCATGGGCGTTGCTTTTCCATGTGGATGGCCGGTGGTGGAATCAAGCCCGGCCTGCAGTGGGGCGAGACGGACGATTACTGCTACAACGTGACAGCCAATCCCGTGCATGTGCATGATCTCAATGCCACGCTCCTGCGCTGCCTTGGTATCGACCACGAGCGCCTCAGCTACCGATTCCAAGGCCGCGATTTTCGACTCACGGACATCCATGGTTCGCCCGTCAAGGGGCTGATGAGCTAGGCAAGACGCCTACTGAGGGGAAAGGGTCGCGCGGAGCCGGAGCAAATGCTTTGGCCTTGCGGGAACTGCGGGTATTTCCGCCCATTCCAGCAACTCACGGCCATCGGACATCAGGGTATTCGAGCGGAGGCTCATCGTGGATTGGGCTATCTGCCAGCCTTCCTCATCATCGGAGTAGGAATCCAAGGACAGCGTCACATTGGAAAGGGATGGAGAGCGGGTATATCGGAAGCGCATTGCCCCCGTGGCGTCATTGAATCGTGTGAAAGACTTCAAACTGTGGTTCAGCGGCCCGGTGCCCATGGCGCACTCCATCAAGTTGTTGATGCTGTCAAAATCCGCGTCCGCCAAGGGGAGTTTGTCGTTCGCAGGAGCACTTGATAGAGTTTGGCTCGTCCAGTTTTGGAAGGAGATGGTGTCGGGCGCAGCGATCACTTTTCCGCTACGGAAGGGAATGGTGGAGTTTACAACAGTGACCGGTCCAAAGCTGGAGAAGGCATCGTTGTAGTCAACATACTGGTAACCGGTAACGGCCCCATTACCAGGCTCGATATAAAAGCGGTACCCGGTCGTGGGGTTCTTGAGCACGAAGCCTCCTTCATAGCTGCCCCATCCCAGGAATCGCTGATTTCCCCAACCGGTAACGAGATTGTTGGAGGTCGCGTGAAAGTAGCTGCCGGCCACGTTGGGCGTAGCAAAATCGACGTAGATGGCATGGTAGGTTTCGCCCTCCCTCCAAACCCAAAACTCATTCGTGATGGAAACCGGCACCTGGACACTCACTGGTGCAGACCATTGCGTGAAATCTGCATTGAGGGGTTGCAGCTTGTAGGTATGCATCCCGGAATTTGGTCCATACAAATTTCCACCTGTCGGAGTGATGGAAACGAACAGGTGCACGGATTCATCTGCGTCCTTGAAAAAGAAAGGCCCCCAGGTAATCGGATCCGTGGCTCCAGGAATGGTCGTGTTTACCTCCTGCACAAAAGTCCAGTTGAGCAGGTCCGAGGACTTCACCAGCCCAAAAGAGGCGTGTCTGCCGTAGTTTCCGGAAGTGTAGGCCACCCAAAAAAAACCATTCTTATAAACAATGCTGGGGTCGCGCACGACGTTCATAAATTGCGCCCATCCCACGGGCTGCCATACGGGCTGGCCATTATTGAGCGTGGTCCAGTTCAGTCCATCCGGCGAAATGGAGATGAACAGGCGCTCGTCCCCGCCACTCGTGTTCGCACCGAAGTGCGACATGATGAAGCGGGTGCCCGCTGGAAGTGAGGGGCCATTCGCAAAAGCGGATGAGCCCACAATAATGCACCAGATGAGACAAATGGAAGCGAGAGAACTGCGCGCGCGGCAAAGCATGGGCTGAGACTATAGTGAGACGAATCTATCGGAGCGGGGAGGGCAACGTATGCCACGCTATTCACTCACCCGCAAGGGGCCATTGATGGAATCCATTCGCAGCCCTCTGCGCGGAGGCGCTTTTCTATTTGCCATCCATGAAGTTCTGCAGCAGGCGCTTCCCTTCCAGGGTGAGAATGCTTTCCGG
>JAYUWZ010001188.1:0-5280 GCA_043753265.1 Verrucomicrobiaceae bacterium | reverse complement strand
GCAGCATCACATTAGGTGGAGATCTTGCAGGAGGCGCGGGTGCTTTGTCGGCACAGATCAACAGTGGAGTGGGCCTGGTAAAGTCAGTGATCATCAAGGGCTCCATCATCGGAGATGGCGGAGGAACGGGCTCGGTATCCGCTGAGGGATTTGGAAAGGTTGTCATTGGCCGGGATGTGCGCGGCGGGGCAGGCACCAGCTCCGGAGCAATTTCAGCCGGAGCGCTAGGCATCGGCCAGGTGATGCTCGGCGGGTCTCTCATCGGGGGCCTCGGCGACACCACAGGGACTATCTTCACCACCGCTACGATGGGAAACTTGCGCATCGCCGGCGACGTCGTGGGTGCGAGCATCAGTGGTGCAGACGATCTGTCGGTCTCCGGTTACATCCGGGCAAATCGCATCATCAATGCATTTATCGGCGGATCCATAATCGCCGGCCAGGATTTCAGCGCCGGCACGCTGGATAAAAGCGGTTCTATCCGTGCGATCGACGATATCGGAAAGCTCGTGGTGAAAGGCCAGTTGATTGGCAATTCCACGCATGCGGTCGTGATCTCTGCAGCCGGCCTGGAGCCTGCGGATAACCGCGGCAGCGTCGCCATCGGTTCGGTGTTTGTGGGCGGCAGCGTGCAATACACACGCATCCTCGCAGGCTACGACATCAACCTCAACAACTCGGATGCCGACGCATCCGTGGGCATGGTCCGGGTGCTTGGCGACTGGCGAGCAAGCGACGTGGTTGCCGGTGTGGACTCCGTGGATGGCCAATTTGGCAACAACGACGACATCCTGATGGCCGTAAGCGACGATGCCGCGATTACCTCGCGTATCGCATCCATCATCATCGGCGGGCAAATCGTAAACAGCACTGCCGTGGCGGACTTCTTCGGCTTCGCCGCACAGGAGGTCGGCAAAGTCACCATCGGCGGCAGGGCCATCGCGCTCATGCCCGGAACAGGCAACGACGCGTTTTTCCTAGGCACCCTTGCCGACCTCCGCATCCGTGAAGTCGCCTAACTTTAACCAACCTCAAAACAACCAACCAAAACCAAAGCAAAGAATCATGACAATGAAACTGACCACCACCATCTGCACACTCCTCGCAACCACGCTCTTCTCGCTCGGCGACTCGTCGGGCCTCACCACGACCTATCAGCCCCTCGACGGGTTGGACGTTGGCCGAATCGAGATCACAATGGTGACCTGCCGCGATGGATACGTCGCCAGCGGCACGCCCACAAGTATCGGCCTCATATCTGTGCCGAATGTGCCGCCGACCAACGAACCCAAAGCGACGGAGAACCTGAACCTCGCGTCCGCCTGCGGCCTTCAGTTCATCTACTTCGACAACGATGCCACCGTGGAACTCCGTCTCGATGCAAATGCGTTTTCGATTCCGAAGCGTTTCGATGACTATTCCCGCGAAGATATCCTGCGGGCCAGCCTGGAGTGCCTACGACTCTGTCTCACCGAGCCGCTCCGCAAAAAGCCGCTCATACTCCAGGCGGCGGAGGCTGACAAGAAATGGATGACCAAGATCGTCGGCGAATTCAACGCGCACAACCGTCGCAAAGTATTCTTCACCCCGAAATCGTAATAACCGGCGCCATACACGGCACCTGCAAAACACACACGCATACAGGATATGAACTCCATTCACCCAAAATCGGAAAACGCGCGGCGCATGCCCGTTCGTTCACGATTGGCGCTGACCTCCTGCGCGTTGTGGATTCTGACAGGCGGCACAAATGGCCGAGCCGCAACCAAGCCCGAGGAACGCAGAGCCCCAGTGCCGACCGCGTTTGGAGTGCCCATCCACGAAAGCCTGCGCCACCTCATCCACTCGCGCATTTGAGGAATGGGAGAAAGCTTGGAGCCGCCGCTCCGGGCGAGGTTGAAAACGTTGAAAACCTCGCCTACTTTTGCGGACTCACCGGAGCGGCGGCGGGAGTGACCTCGGCAGGCTTTTGATTCGCCTCCTTGTCGCGCGCCTGGGCCTTTTTCCTGATGGCGTCTTTCACCTTTGCGAGGCGCTCGGGGAATGCAAACTTCGGAGCCTTGGCGGGATCGTATCCAGCCATGTGCCCGGTGAGCCGGGTGGCGGGTTTGGTGTATTTCAACTCGGTGTCGCCAAAGACCTCGCGGCACAGTGCTGCGAGCCCGCCATCGTATTCGATTAATTCGGCCCGGGTATCCACGTGATTGTGGTCGTGGTCGTTCACGCGGTTGTTGTCGAACCACGACTGCACGCCCTCGGCAAAATACTCGTGATGATTCACGCTCGCATACTTGCCCTTCCACAGCCCGGCTTTCATCGCGGCGTCGTAGCTTTGCTTGAGCCGGACATCGAAAGTAGGATCCACGTTTGCCAGGCCCCGAAGGTGAATGTTGTGCGCGAACTCGTGAATCACGATGGACTCCTTTTCATAAGGGTCACCGGGGTAGCCGAGCAGATTCTCCTCGGCGCAAGTGCAATAGGGATCCGTATTGCTACCGCCAGTGCCACGCGCACGCGCATCCCAGTAATCCGCCGGCGGGAATTCCTCAAAACCTGGCACCTTCGATCGAGCCATTCGTTTAAACTCTGGCAGTGTGGTCGTGAATTCGTTGTGCGCGATAATGCATAGCCGCGCGCCGCTTTTCACCATCGCATCCAAAATATCCGGGCGCTTTGCCAGCATCATATCGGCAAGGTACGCAGCCTCCTTGAGCGCATACGGGTTCACATTCGCCGAGCCCACGATCGGAAATCCGCGCACCTTCACGACCTGCGTGTAAAAGGCTGGAATCCCCTCCTTCGTCGCCGGATCAAACCGAAATCCCTGCACCGGCACCTTGCTCTCCACGACCTCCTCCTTTTTGTCATTGCGCCCCACGACCACAAAGCGATGACCGATGCTGGTCGTGATGATGTTGTCTCCACCGGGTTCAGCGGAGCCGTTATGAACCCGCTCAGTGGGAGTCTTGAGCCAGTAAATATCGACCGCCTGGTCGCTGCCGTTGAGGATCTGCAACCGAGGCCGCTGCGTCTTTGGTGCCGCATCGGCAGCACCAATCGTTGCCCATGAAAGCGCCACCCCGCCAACCAGGGCAATCGCGCTTCGCAGAATGCGAAAGCAAGCAGGGCGGTGGCGAACGGCGGTTTCGGTCAGCATCGCACTAGGTTAGGCAATCCAGAGCTGGGCGTCTTGAATGCGTTTGGCACACAGCCGCAAATCTCCGCACAATGAGGGACAGTGTGTTTTAGCCCGCATATTTCATACACCAGAAGCGGAGATAGCCAAAGGCAAAAGACCCGAAGTCAGCCCGAAGGCTTCCCGCGGAGGCGGGAAGCAGCAATCCCGTGGAATTTAAATGCATTGGGACCACCATGAACTTCTTCAGCCGCTGCCACTCAAACGGCATCGTTAAAGTGAAACAGATACAGTCGCATGAGGTTCACCCCTCTCCCCTTTCCAGCGCGGGGGACAAACTAAACTTTCACCGCCGCACCCGCCAGCACCACGCTCTCCCCCTCCATCGCGGCGTCCACCGCCATGGCCGTCCCTGCGATGGTTCTTGCCCGGGCCAGCATTCGCTCCATGAAAGAGTCATCGTGCGCCGGATCGTGGTGAAACAAAAACAGCCGCTTCACCCCGGCCTCCATCGCCACCCGCACCACATCATCCAGGCACCCGTGCCCCCAGCCCTTCTTCGAGGGATACTCCTCGGCGGTGTATTGCGAATCGAGAATCAATATATCCGCCCCGGCAATCAAATCCGCCACCGCTCCCGCCGACTCTCCCGGCGCCGACTCGTGATCCGGCACATAGCAGATCACTCCCCCAGTCGTCTCGATGCGGTATCCCACCGTCATTCCGGGATGCTTCGTGCGGCAGCTTCGCACGCTGAGTGAGCCGACCTGAAAGTCCGCCGCCTTCAATTCCTGAATCACGATGTTCCCCGGCATCTGTGCCAGCGTCACCGGGAAATACGGGTTCTCCATCTGCCCTTCCATCGTCGCCTGCAGATCGTGCATCGATCCCTCGTAGCCCAGAATGCGGATGCGATGCCGCGCCTGGTAGGCCGGGACAAAGAAAGGGAAACCCTGGATGTGATCCCAGTGCGTGTGCGTGAGCAGCAGGGTGATATCCAAATCCCGCCCTTCTGCCATGAGCGAAAGCCCCAGCGGACGAATGCCGCTGCCCGCATCGAGAATGATGTGCTCCCCCCCCGCGCGGAGTTCCACACAGGAAGTATTTCCGCCAAAGCGGACAGTGCCTTGCCCGGGTGTCGGGATGCTTCCCCGGACGCCCCAGAACTTGAGCCATACAGCTTCTGGGTCGACTGGCGCGGGGTGGTGTTGCTGCATGGTGGTGAACCTTTTCCGCAGTTTTACTAAAAAAGACAAGCCTGTGTTCCGTTGCTTGCAATCTCATCGGATGCGGGGCCAAAATGAATCCATGACGATTCCCGGCCTGCGCAGTCCACACGAGAAAGTCGGCCCACTGGTTTATTTTGGCCGGATGCTCGATAAAATCCGCCTGCACGCCGCAGGAAAACTCCCGACCGATTACACCGAGAATCTCGGCGATGGATTCGATAAATTCTGCATTCAATTGCTCGGCATCCAGTACGCCGCGCTGGTCGATCGCGTGAATCAGGGCGGTAGCGACGAGGAGATTCTGGGGTGGTGTCGCGAGAATGGACGCACGCTTATTGAACAGGACGAATTTGTATGGAATGAATACATGCGCAAGCGCGGCTGGAACGATTCAGGCAGCGCGCGGCTTGCAGAGCGCAAAGAGCAGAGCGGCTTTTCCAGCCGCAACGAAATCCAGACTTTTTTCGATTACATCGACGCGGATGAAGGCAAACCACTCACACCCCGCTAACTTTAAAAATTTATGAAACCAACCGACCAAATTCTCGCTGCACTCAATGAGCAGGTGGGCATGGAAATGTCCGCCTCCATCAAATACGACGCCATCGCCGCGCACTTCGCTGCAGAGGGTCTCCCCCGTCTCGCCACTTACTTTTTCAAGCAGGCCACCGAGGAGCGCATGCACGCCCACAAGTTCATCAAATACATCCTCGATACCGGTGGACGTGTGGAAATCCCCGCAATCCCACAGCCGCCGAACCGCTTCAAGTTTGCGAAGGACGCCGTGAAGCACGCGCTCGATGGTGAGCACCAGGTGACCCTCGCCATCCACAACCTCATGGACATGGCCACCACGTCGAAAGACTACTCGACTGCGAATTTCCTCCAGTGGTTCATCGCCGAGCAGGTGGAGGA
>JAYUWZ010001187.1:0-2418 GCA_043753265.1 Verrucomicrobiaceae bacterium | reverse complement strand
TCGAAAGGGTTGCCGCCCAGCAATTTCAGCATGCGCGCATGCACTGACTCGTAGTCCGCCAGCGTGAAATAGCCGCGGCCGATTCCACTCTGATTGGTGACGATCACCAGCCGGTAGCCCGCAGCCTTCAGGCGCTCCATGGCCTCGGGAATGCCGGGCAGCACGGCCACGTCAGAGGGTTTGCAGATATACCCAACGTCCTTGATCACCGTTCCATCGCGATCCAAAAATACTGCGGGGTTCTTCATCAGGCGTTTGCTTGTTCTGTGGGGTTTTCCTCGCGCTGCTCCTTGGGCTTCCAGCCCGGTGGGCGGAAAATGTAGGCCAGCTTTTCGCTGAGGGTCCGGCCCTTTTCCTTCACATCACGCGCCATGTCACGCCACTCGTGGAGCACGATATTGAGTGGCCCGCGATCGGGAATGGCTTTCGTGAGACCGTAGCGGGGAGGCTCGGCGGGATCTTCCGCAGCGAATGTACCGAAGATTTTGTCCCAGAAAATGAAGACCATCCCCATGTTCTTGTCGAGGTAACGGCCATTGGACGCGTGGTGTACGCGGTGGTGGGAGGGCGTCACCAGCACATGCTCCAGCCAGCCAAATCGCACCTTCGATTCCGTATGCACGAGCACGCCGTAAAGCTGCGTGACGGCATACATAAAGAGCACATCCATCGGCTCAAAGCCAAGGAAGGCGAGGGGTAGGAAATAAGCCGTGCGGTAAAAGGGCTGGAAGACAGAGGACCGGAAGCCCGTGGTGAAATTGAATTCCTCCGAGGAATGGTGCGTGACGTGAACCGCCCAGAAAAGCCGGCAGTGGTGATCCACATAGTGTAGAGCCCAAAACGCAAAATCCTCAAGCAGCAGCAAGGCCACCCAGTAAAGCCAGCCGCGCTCCATGGTAATCACCCGGTGTTCGTAAGCCCACACCAGGGCCACCAGCACGCCACCACGCAGCAGGATATCAAACGAGCCGTTGAGCAAAGCCATCCAGCCATTGGTAAGTGTCTCGCGCCACGTGTAGCGCCGTTTGCCCTCGCCGCGCACGGCCTGCCAGTTGGTGATGAGCACTTCCAAAAGGATGATCACCAAAAGGATCGGCGCACTGATCATCAAAAGCATCTTTTCCCGAAAGAAATCCATTCGGCGCATTCTGCAAAATCATTGTCTCCCCGCAAGCGTCTCATCATACGGCAAATGACGGGGGATCACGAGCGGGGCGGAGGGCCTGATTTAAAGTGGAGGCGGAATAAAAGTAGGGAGAGCGCACCAAAAGCTACGCCAGTTTTTGGAGTGCGCCAGCCCTCTGGCGCTTTGGGAGAGGGAGGGATTTTTAGCAGGAGGTGGTAGGTAATATTCGCCGAATTTCTTTTTGGCAAATTGATCAAACCTGCCAGTACCATCGTTCACCCTCCAAAACGCCAGAGGGCTCGAAGCAGTACCCACAGTCGACTCGAAGAGAAAAAGTCGAAGGCGGTGGAGTGTCGCGCCGGTGGCGCACACACCACTTCAATCCCTCCCCACAGCCTCCCATCATCCAAATCCCCCGTGACAGCATCCCCCGGATGGCCTATATTCCCACCATGGTAAACGGAGGGGAGACAGGCAGGCTTGTGAGGAACCAAGTGCATCAATCACACAGGAAAGAACACATTCTTTCCTGTGCCATCTCAGCCTCACAAAACCCGCGTAACGCGCATAGCGCAACAACTGCAACAACCCCCTCCAAATCGGCCCCAACGCACCGGCATTCCCCGTCGCATTTATCGCCGATAATCCGTTCCTATCCCACAACAATCTCAAGACCAAGCGTTTGCGTTTCGGGATTATCGGCGACGCCCGATCGCCGATAATCCCACACCACGTCCACGCCAACATGCGCAACAACTGCAACAACCCCGGCGTCCGCTTCCGATTCGAAAGGATGGGAGCGCGGAATCCCCATTGCTCATTCGACACGCCCCGGGCCGATCAGCTGGATGGGCAGGCTTGCAAATGATTACGGAGTCCTCACAATGCATGCTTATGCTCGAACGTGTGGCATTGGAGACCGGCGAGGAATTGCCGGAGGATGCGTCCTTGGAGATTCGATTCTCCGCGTTTCGCGAACGTCAGATACAGGTACTCGAGCAACTTGCACGCGGGGCCACGGTCGGGACGACACTGGAGTCCGTGGTGCACATGATTCAGGAGCAATCGCCCGGGACGCTCGCGTCGGTGCTCACGCTGGATGCGGACGGGTTGACCATGCGGCATGGAGCCGGGATGGATTTGCCGGAGGAGTATCGTGCGGAGGTGGATGGCTCGGAGATTGGGCCGCAAGTGGGATCCTGTGGGACGGCGGCTTACCTGGGGTTGCGCGTGATTGTGAGCGATATCGCCACGGATCCGTTATGGGCCGACTACAAGCACATCGCACTAAA
>JAYUWZ010001186.1:0-2419 GCA_043753265.1 Verrucomicrobiaceae bacterium | reverse complement strand
GAGCAGGTCTGCGGGGAAGGGAGTGGGGCATTTATGATTTACGATGTACGATTTATGATTTGGGGCGGGATGGGAGTCGGCGGGGGTAGTCTGGTGGGGAGGATAGGAGGTATAGGACTGATGGGACGTATATGACCTATCTGGGGGAATTTCGGGGGTTTGTGTGCTGGAAATGGAACTTGTGGCGGCCTGCGTTTTCATGATTCGGTGTGGATAATACATGCTTTTCGGTATTTTGTCACGTGCTGCGTGGATAGGAGGGCGTAGCATGCTTGGGGTGTTGGGCTTGGATGGAATGTTTTTTTTGGGCAGGGCGTGCCTGCCTGGCGCTCCCGCCCCGTTGGAGCTTCGCTTTGGCCAGAGGAAGCGAACTGAGGGTTGACTCTGTGATGCCGCACTGGTGGTTTTCCCTCCGTGTATTCATATTTGTATGACGCCTGAACTCATCATCTGCATTCCGGGAAAGTGGAAGGACAAGGGTGATTTTCTGCGGCAGGTTATCACCAGCGAACCAAAGGGGCGTTATATGTTTGCCGGCCTTATCCTCGCTGACGTGGAGGCCAAAGACCATGTGACACTGGAGTTTTGCCCAGCGGACCCCCACATACCCAAGGCCTTCAAGATTGCGGGGCAGGGTAAATTTTCCCCCGAGGTTCTCGACCAACTCGGTGAGCATACTGCGGTAGTGTATCTTCACTTTCCGCTCGATCTTTCTGATCAGCGAGAGCGCATTCTGAAGTTTACCCAAGTGATTCAGCGTCTGGGTGGAATCGCAGTAAAGCTGGAATCCGCAGGCATCGCGCACACATGGGAACGCTGGTTTGAATTGCTATCCGGATCGTCGTTCGACGTCTATTGCGCAGGGGTGGTTCTCATCGGCGACAAGGACTACTATTACTCCTGCGGCATGCATCACTTTGGCCTTCCGGAGTGTGAAGTGCCACGGTCGATTCCCGTCGGCGAGGCTGCCGACCTCATGAATCGTTTCAATTTTTACCAGATTGAGGAGCACCCGGAGCTTTCCAGTGGCCATACTTTCAGCCTGTCCGCCAATGAGCCGCGTTTCCGTCTCTCACTTGAGAAGGACACCCGGCATGACGAGGAAGATTTATTCTATAACCCCAGTGGCATTTGGCGGCTCAACGTGACGTAGTCATGCGTTGAGCTTGGAGGTCCTAGCAGGGGTTAACCACTTGGGTAAATGAGCGAACAGAAAGCAGAACCTGCGGAGGCGCGGTGGTGTCTTGTTGGCAACATCGTGCAGGAGCGATACTTTGGGGAGGGTGGTTTGACTCGCAAGCAGGGTACCAAGCACTTTCCACCGGGCACTAAGGTGTATTGCTTCCCCGTAAATTGGGGCGACGGTTATGAGCAGATCGTCGTCGTCGGCAGGCACCGTGGATCCCATCGTTTTTGCACGATGATTGTTTCGTGCCATCACATCACGAACTGGCGTCCCAAGTTGGTGTATTCTCCGGAGGTGCATCGACTCATGGACAAGTGGGAATCCCAAGATGGGCGTAATGCTACGTGGGGCGACCGAGAGGATATCGAATCATTGCTACCTTGGATTCTTGCCCGAGAGCGAGAATGGATAGCGAAGCATGCGCGTCCCGATGACAATGCCTCGGCGGCTGGTGAATCTCCTGCACATGAAGAATGAATTGTGACGGAACTGTGAGTGCGTTTTTTATATGAACAAACAGGAAGCCTACAGCATCGTCTCCGGGGTCTTGCAGCGCTACTGGGATCTCGGTTTTTCCGAACTGCGCTCACGAGCTGGAATGGTGGACTCCGAGGAAATTCTTGGACCGTCGGGAACGCGTTACACGGTCGATGTGACTATTGGATGGTCAGACTCACGGCAGCGCTCGTTGTGCGTTCGAGCGCGGATCGATGACCAAAACACTTTCCACTCTGAACCCATGGAGGAGAGTTTACGCGTCACAAATGGGGAGGATGATTCAACGCAGCCCAACGTCGGCTAACGATAAGGTGCTGCGAAACGGTACCACACAACATCTGCAATGAACATCCCTGACTACCTGCTCGATCACCAGGACTGGAAGTGGCGGGAGCTTCTCCAGCATTGGACGTGGCTTCTTCCACCGAAGTTTACTTTGTGGCTCGTGAACCGTTTTGGTGACCTATTCATTTGCCTTGAGGATGGTTCCATTCATCACCTCGACGTGGGTGGCGGCTCACTGAAACAGGTGGCGGCGACGCGAGATGCATTTTGCGACCTCCTCGACGATCCTGAGGAGGCCAATTTCTTTCTGATGATTCCGCTCGTGGATGAGCTTGTGGCCGCGGGGCGAGTGCTGGGTCCTGGTGATTGCTACAGCTACCAAGTGGCTACGTCGTTTGGGGGCACCTATACGATTGATAATGTCGTCGTGCGGTCAATTGAAGATCACTA
>JAYUWZ010001185.1:0-5293 GCA_043753265.1 Verrucomicrobiaceae bacterium | reverse complement strand
TTTTCGAATGCATGCCTCGAGGCGCTTGCCGCAGGTCTTCCCGTGGTGACAACGACGGCGAATGGATTTGCGGAGATTATCGAGCCGGGGGTGGAGGGAGGGGTGCTGGCCGATCCGGCGGATATCGCATCGCTCACCGCTGCGCTGGAAGTATGGCGGGATCCCGTGCAGCGGCAAGGGGTGCGGGAGCGACTGCTGGAAAAGGGGCGGACGTTTTCGATCGAGGCAAATCTTGCGGCGACTTTGCGGGTGCTGGAACAAGGGCAGGAAAACGCCCAACGCCCAACATCCAACGCTTAACATCCCAATGGGGCAGGCGAGCGGAGGGCCGCCACTGGGAGCGCCAGTTTTCGGAAAGGCTGTCGCAGTCTTGTTTTCCCCTCTCGCTGTCATCCTGAGGGAGCCGTAGGCGAGTGAAGGATCCCGTCCGAATTCGAAAGCATTGGATCGCCATGAAATTCCACGGGATCCTTCACTCGCTTAAAGCTCCCTGCTAATGACGTTGCCCTTGCCACAGGGGGTAATGTCCTCTGGAATCCTGTTTAATCCTGAGAATCTTGTAAATCCTGTCAAAAAGGATGCGCTGGCAGCTTTTGAAATTTGTGGCCAAATCTCGAATACGACCTGCTCACTTTAAAGACAAGATTTTCAGGATTAAACAGGATTGTTCGTATCGATTATCTCCAGAGAAGATGGCCGCTTGTATGTTGCTGGAGGTGCGAACTGCGAACGACCAAGCACGTCATCTCCGCACAAACAATCACGCCCCGTGTTATGGTTCTCAGGATGACGCGTTTTTTAAAGGCGCTTCGCGCCACCTTCCATTCGGATTCCCAGCGTACGCTTGCACCGCTTGGTTCATCTCTCACACAAAAGCAACCGCCCCCTTGTTTGGGTTCTTGGGATTACTGTTTTTAAAAAAAGGGCGTTTCCGTGGTGGGTGGCCACGGCACATTCCCGCGTTCCCTCCCGTGCGGACTAAAGTCCGCGTCACATTGGCGGACTGGAAGTCGGCGCTGCTCTCAGGCGGGCGCTACTCTCCTCTCGCCAAATGCGTGCTTCACCCGCTACTCAGCCCGCTCCCATGTCCACCCAAGCCGTCACGACCGAAGCCGAGGAAGTTTTTGAGAATTGGCGGAAGCGCATTGGGATGGTGCTGGCGCCGCTGGTGGGGCTCATCCTGTGGTTTGCGCCCCTGCCGCTGGCACCGCAGGCGCATGCACTGGCGGCGATTTTTGCGCTCACGGTGATCTTGTGGATCACCGAGGCGGTGCCGATGGCGGTGGCCTCGCTGCTGGGCCCGATCCTTTGTGTCATCGCGGGGGTGGCTCCGATGAAGGCGATGTTTGCGCCGTTTGCGAACCCGATCATCTTTCTCTTTCTCGGCTCCTTTTTCCTTGCGGAGGCCATGCAGAAGCACGGTCTGGACAAACGCATCGCGCTGTCGCTGCTGGCCTACCCGAGCATCTCCAAATCGCCGGGACGGCTGCTGATTGCCTTTGGAGTGCTCACTGCGGCGCTGTCGATGTGGATGAGCAATACGGCCATCACTGCGGTGATGCTGCCCATCCTCATCGGTGCCCTGCGCGCGCACCCAGAATTGCTGGCAAAACGGAATTTTGTGACAGCGCTGGTGCTGATGGTGGCGTTTTCAGCGAGCATCGGCGGACTGGCCACACCCGTGGGGACGCCCACGAATCTCGTGGCACTGGAGCAACTCGACAAGGCTGGCCTGCCGCGCCCGAGCTTCGCGGAGTGGATGAAGATGGGCGTGCCGCTCATGCTTGTTCTGCTTGCCGCCTTGTTCCTTGCGCTGCGCCCGCGCGGGGTGACGGGGCTGGATTCCCTCGCCCAGGAATTTCGCAAGCAGCGCTCGCAGCTCGGCGGGGTCAACAGGGCTGAAGTAATGACGATGCTCGTCTTTGGCCTCACCGTGTCGCTCTGGCTCGCACCGGGTTTCATCGAGTTGCAGTCGGATTCCTCACCGGTGGTTTCGTGGTTCAAAAATCGATTGCCGGAGGAACTTATCGGCATTGGTGCTGGCGTGCTGCTTTTTCTCCTTCCTGGGGCGAGGTCTGCCACTGGCGGAACCAGCCCGGTGCTGGAATGGCGCGATGCCTCGAAGGTGGAATGGGGAACGCTGCTGCTCTTTGGCGGCGGCTTTGCGCTGGGGCAGCAGATGCGGGACACGGGTCTGGCGGATGCCATCGGCAAGGGTGCGGCCATCTGGCTGAATCATCCCAGCGAAGGGACGCTCATTGCGGTGGCCATTGTGGTGAGCATTTTGCTCAGCGAGGCGACCAGCAACACGGCCTCGGCGCAGATCATGGTGCCGCTGATGATTGGCGTGGCGACGGCGTCCCACGTGAACGAGGAGCGCGTAGCCATGGCGACGTGTCTCGCGTGCAGCCTAGGGTTTATGCTGCCCATCTCCACGCCGCCCAATGCGCTCGCTTACGGTACCGGGCTCGTGCGACTGCCGAGCATGGTGAAGTATGGGCTGATGCTGGATGTGGTGGGCGGGGTCGCGGTGTGGTGTGCGGTGCGGTGGTGGCTGTAGGGGGGCGTTCAACGTCCAACGTCCAAGTTCATGGCGATCCCAATGCTTTTGAACTCGGGCGGGATCTTTCAGTCGCTTGAAGCTCCATACAAAGATGACAGCGATTAGGGAAGGGTAAACACAGCTGGTGCTTCGCACGCAGCTGCGCGCCACCCACGTCTCACGTCTCACGTCTCACGTCTCACGTCTCACGTCTCACGTCTCACGTCTCACGTCTCACGTCTCCGCCTGCCATGCCACAGCAGGGGCGTGGCCTTTGTGGGGCCACGCCGCCTGTGATGACGCAGGTGGGTTACGGGGCGGTCTGCCTTACGTAAACCAGCACGTCGCCAGCGGGGAGACCGCCGAACGGATGGGGCTGGTTGATGAAGGTCGCGGTCGGGTTCAGGTCGCCGAGGTTGCTGCCGAGCGCGGGCACTTCGCTGTAGTAGCTGTAGATGACCCAGCGGCCACCGGGATTCAGGACGAGGTTTCCACCATCCACGAAGTAGCCAAACTTGCCGTTCGGGTTTGCCACGAGGACGATGTCGCCGCTGGTGGTGGCGATGGTGCCTTCAAGCACTGCGGCGCGGGGGTGGGCGCTCCAGATTTCCAGGCCGGTGCCAGCGGTGAGGCCGGTGCCGGTGTCGCCAATCTGGCGCAGGTCATTCTTGCCGTAGGCGAGGTTGATGCTGCCTTCCACGCTGCCCACGAGAACTGCTGCAGCGACGCGTTGATTGATGAGCTGGCTCACGTTGCCGCCCGCGGTGGTGGTGATGTCGAGCGTGCCCGTTGCGCGCACCGCGCCGAAGGTCATGTCGCCTGCTTCCTCCACGGTCACGTTAACACCCGTGAGGATGAGTGTGCCGAAGACGTTGCCGCCGGTGACGGTGATATCGCCGAGCTTGCTGGCGAGCGTGGCTGAGGTCACCGCCGTCCAGGCGATGCCGCCGTTGTTGATGTCGCCATTGCTGCGCACGGTGAGTTTATCCGCCGAGAGCGCTCCAGTGAAGGTGCCTTCGCCTTGCAGGAAGAGCGCCTTCTCGGAGGTCACATCCGCCACTGCGAATGCGGCTGCGCGAATGGCAAACCCGGTCGCGTTCGCGGTGCCAGCCATGCCCACGTCGCCGCGGGTCTGGATGTTCACGTTGCCCAGGACACTGGTGGGCTGCGCGATGCCGAGGTCTGCCGTGGCGTCGAAGGTCACGACCTCCGTGCCTGCCAGGGCGTCGCGGTTCTGGATGCTGAGGCCGCGCTTCTTGCCAAGCTCGCTGTCGATGGTCCCGGCGAAGTGAATCACACCGGTCGCACTGGTGCTCACGAGTGTGGCGGTGCTGGTGAGGATGATTGCGTCACCGTAATCCTGGCCTGCGGTGCCGCTGGTCTGGACGCGGCCACCGAGGAAGGTGGTGCCGCCGCCATCCGTGCCATCGATGAACAGGGACTGCGCGTAGCCGCCCTGCTTGATGATGGTGCTACCCGTGGACTCGAGCGTGACTGCGCCGATAACCGGGCCTGTGCCGCGGTCGCTCAGGCGGCGGAGGATGGTGATGTCGCCAGCGCCGGTGGAGATGGTGAGGTTTTCACCACCGCCCTGTGCCACGAACTTGTCGCGCAGGGTCACGTCGCCGCCGCCCGCGGAGGTATCGAGCACCACGTCGCCGATCATCACGCCGTTGGAGATGTCGATATTGCCGCCGCCCGTGGTGGTGATGTTCGCACCGAGGAACACGTTCGGTCCCTTGAGGGTCACGCCGCCATTTGCGGTGTCGCCGGTGATGTCGCCGGAGACTGTGACACTGCCGCCCACCTTTGCGCCCGAGATGAGGCTGGTCGGGTCGTGGAAGGTGACAGGGCCGATGACCGTGATGGGCTGGGCTGTCGAGTTCGGGCTGATGAGCACGGAGGTCGCGCCATCCGCCAGTGCGGCGATGTCGTTCTCCGAGAGGCTCAGCGAGTTCACCGTGGCCGTTTCGAGGCCGCCGACCTCAATCTGGAAGAGAGGCGAGGAGGTGCGGAGTTCCACGGCGCCGCCGAAGGAGACACTGTCGTCGCCGCCGAGGAAGTCGATTTCGTCGGACTTGAGCTTCACGTTTCCGAAGACCGAGAAGTCGTCGTTCAGCGTGAAGGAACCGGCGCCACCGATTTCGAAGGTGCGCAGCGCATTCGTGCCGCCCACGACTCCGGTGAAGAGGATGTCTCCGGTGCCGGCATTGAGCAGCAGCGCGCCCTTGCCAAGCACGGTGCTTGGGTCGGCGATGTTATCCACCGGACCGTCGAACGTGATGTTGCCGCCATTCGGGGTGAGCACGCCCACGGTGTTGCTGATGGTGATGACACCCGTGAAGGAGATGTCGCCGCCACCCGTGGAGGTGTGCACTGCGCTGAGCAGTTGCAGGTTCGTGCCGGTGTAGGACTGGTTGCCGGTGGTCTGGACATTCGGCCGGAGGCTCACCAAGCCGCCGTTGACGGTAACCGAGGCGAGTGCGGTCGTGCCGCCGATACTGGTGCCCGAAGGAACCGCCGTGAGGTTGCCGTTGAGGGTAACGCTGCCGGTATCCGCATCCGCGCCAAAGGCGAAGTTGCCGTTGATAGTGCCGACCGAGAGGATGTCGCCGCCGTTGGTTTCGATGTTGAAGTCGCTCAGCAGGGTGACCGCAGTGGCCAGCGTGAAGAGGCCGACATTCACGTCGCCGCCAGCGGTGACGATAGCCGGCTGGGCGGGCACGTTTACCACCGTCCGCGGTGCGAAGA
>JAYUWZ010001184.1:0-5295 GCA_043753265.1 Verrucomicrobiaceae bacterium | reverse complement strand
CGTATGAACAAGGCGCTCGGGGGCAAGGATGCTGGCATCGCGGATGCCATCAAATATTGCGTCGATGCCCTGCTCGCAGCGCAGGCACCGAATGGCTGGTGGCGGCATAATTGGGACCGGTATCCGGTGCCGATGAAGGAGGCGGATTTTCCCGTGAAGCCGGCCAGCTATCCCGAGTCGTGGCCGCGCGTATGGCCGAATGACTGGCGCGGCGTGCACTACCTGAATGACAACGTGGCCGGCAACGCGCTCGCCACGCTGCTGCTCGCGCACGAGTACACCGGCGATGCGCGCTGTCTCGCTGCGGCAAAGAAGACGGGCGATTTTTTCGTTCTCGCACAGATGCCCGACCCGCAGCCCGCGTGGGCGCAGCAATACGACGCGCAGATGCGCCCGGTGTGGGATCGCAAATTTGAGCCGCCCTCCATCACCGGGCGCGAATCCCAGCAGGCCATCGACGCGCTGCTGCTGCTCGTGCGCAAGACGGGCGACACGAAGTATCTCGCGCCGATCCCGCGCGCGCTGGATTACCTGAAAAAGTCCCGCCTGCCAGATGGCCGGCTTGCACGCTTTTACGAACTGCAAACGAACAAGCCGCTTTATTTCAAAGTGGCCGGCAAGCGGTACGACCTCACCTATGACCCGAGCGATCTGCCGGATCACTATGGCTTCATCGTGAGTTCGCGGCTGGGTGGCATTGAGGCGGAATACCAGCGGGTGCTTGCAGGTGCGCGCACGGAGCCCGCGCCAAAGGCCATGCCGGAGCTTGGAGCGAAGGTGCAGGAGATTCTCGGCAAGCTCGACGCGCGCGGAGCCTGGGTGGATGCGCGCGGAATGAAGGGCCACAACAAGGCGTCACCGGAGGGCGTAATGCAGAGCGAGACCTTCAACGAAAACATGGGGCTGCTGTGCCGCTGGCTGCGGGAGAAGCGCTGACGCAGCGCGACACAAGACTGTCGCTTTGCAAGGTCCAGGCAACGCGTCATAAAGTTCCTATGAAGTGGTTGGTTCTCCTCCTGACTTCTCTTGCGGTTGCTGTCGCTGCATACCTTGGCAAGGGGCACAATCATTTCCCGACCCCGCGTCGCGACCTGCCCCTTCGAGTTGCTTGTGAGGACACACTGATACAGCTCGCAACGGCTTGCTCGGAAGATTTCCAGAGCAGGAGCAGGCAACTCATCGAGGTAAAATGGAGTGGATCCAAACTCGCGATTGAGGGCCTCATTCAGGGAAATGTGGACGCCGCACTCACCACGCGTCGAATGACGAACGATGAACGCGAACGTCTCAAGCAAAGCACCGGGCAGGAGCCGTGCGAGTTGCATTTTGGCTATTTCGCCATGGCCGTCATCGTAGCCAAGGACTCCCCGCTTCAGAGTGTGAACTTTTGGGATCTACGGGAGATTTTCGCGGAGGGCGGTTCCTTAAATCAGTGGGAACAGTTCGGGGTTGGCGGACTTACCGGAACTATCGAGCAGGTCGCCAGAATCAGCCCCAGCGGCACCCGGCCTTTGCTTTTGGATTCCATCCTGGGCGAAGATCCAGTTGGCAAGAAGCGAGGCGTGAAACCGCGCATGCCCTACGTGTCAGGCTCAAGGGAACTTGTTGAACTCGTGGCGAAGAAGCCTTCTGCATTCGGCTACATCGGAGCTGCGTGGGTGTCCGGAAAAGTGAAGGCGCTTCCCATCGCCCATACCGGTGAGGCTCAACCGATCGCCCTCTCCCCAGAAAGCGTCCGCTCGCTTCGCTATCCCCTGTCAGGCGGCTTGTATTTCATCACCGCTGGCCACCCCGGTGACCGCGAGGTAAAGCGACTCTCGCAGTGGATGATCGAGGAGCGCGCCCAGGAAATTCTAAAACAAAACGGGGTCGTGCCTCTGGTAGACCAGTGAGCGACTAATGCAGCGCGACACAGGACTGTCGCTTTCCTGATTTGACGGAATGCGGCACGATGATGTGATGCGATGGATCGTGCTTCTCCTCAGCTTCCTTTCCCTGGCGGTGTTTACGGTTGTGCGGATTCGGGAAAATGGTGCCGCGCGCAAGCCGCTCCCTGCCTCTTTCCGAGCCGCTGGGGCGGACCTGATTGTAAACATGATAGGGGCCTGTGCGGAGGAGTTTGAAAAGGGAACAAGGCGTTCGGTGGACGTGAGTGGTGGCGGCTCTGGTATAGGAATTTATGCGCTGATTGATGGCAAAGTGGACGTGGCCTACACCGTGCGAAGAATGACGGAGGACGAAGTGTGCCACATGGAAATGAAAACCGGCAGCAGGCCCAGGGAGTTTCGGCTAGGGTACGCGGCGGCGGCGATTGTGGTTCCTCGTGATTCACCAGTGATGCGTATCTCCATTGAGGAATTGCGTGAGATATTCGGTGAAAACGGTGCCATCGATCTCTGGGAGCAAGTGGATGGCAGCGGCTTGAAGGGTCCGATCCGTCGCGCGGCACGCGCTGGTTCTGACTTACAATTCCAAGACTCTGTGTTGGGAGCTAAAGGCGACTCGAACCGAAAAGAAATGAAGCGTGGGACACTGTGTTTTCAGTCTTCCAGTGACATCATTAAGTTTGTCGCCACCACGCCTGACGCAATAGGGTATGTGGGGCTCGGCTATGTTTTTAAGCAAGTGAAGGCACTCCCCTTGGCGCTGGCAAAAGGGACCGAACCCATCGCCCCCACCGATGAAAATGTTCAGACGTTTCGATATCCGCTCACACGCGAACTTTTTCTCTACACCTCCGCCAATCCTACTCCCGAAGCCATGAAGTTTGTGAACTTCATGACAGGAAAAGTGGGTCAGGAACTGGTGAAGGACAAGGGCTTCGTGCCTCTCGCGAAGGAATAGGCCTCACAGCCAGGATGCCTGTGCTACGCATGCGGCGGCGGGAGCATCACGATGCCGTAATTTGGCGCGATGCGGAGGAGTTTTTCGATTTCGTCTGGTGCGGGAGGTACGGGCGGGGAGGCAGGAGAAGGCAGTTCGACGCCTACTTCGGCCATGAAGCAGTCGAAGCCTGCGGGGGTGCAGAGGATGAGCATGCGGGCGTGGGCGGCGCTTAGGTTTTTGAAGGCGTGCGGGGTGTTGCGAGGGATTTGCACGAAGGTGCCCGGGGTGCCGATGACTGTTTTGCCATCGACGGTGAAGGTGATTTCGCCCTCCAGCACATAGAAGGATTCCTCTTCGCGTGTGTGGTAGTGCGGTGGCGGCCCGCCGCCCGGCGGGATGAATGAATCGGCGAGGCAGTAGGCTCCGCCAGTCTGGGCGCCGGTTGCGAGCATCACGTATTTGTCGCCGACGGCACTGTAGGTCTTTCCAGTTCCCGGCGTGGAGTGGATGAATTGCGGAGGCGTGCTCATGCCACGAAAGCAAGCCTTGGGGCGGGTGTGCGTCAACACGTGAACAGTGGGGTGTATGCAAAGCATACAACGCCGGGAGAGCGGTAAGCCCTCCCGGCGTTGCGTTGTTTTTTGATCTTGCCGACGCCGAGACGCCGGGCCACTGAGGAAGCTAGAACCTCAGGATGAAGGTGGCGCCCGCAGGGCGATAGGAGCGATAGGAGCGGTAATACGGGTCCGTGTAGTAATAGCGCTTCCCGTAGCTGGAGTAGTAGTAACGGGGCGTGCTCCTATAGATGACACGGGGCCTGTGGCTGTAGTGGTGATTGTGGTGCCTGTGCCCGTGGCTGTAGCTGCGCTTGCCATGGTCGTGGCGGTCGCGGGCCTCTGCGGAAGGCGCGGCAAATCCCAGTCCCGCAACGGCTAGAAGAGTCAGAATAATCGTTTTCATATACATGTTTCGTCTCACTCCCTTTGACCGGACGTCCCCCCGGCTTATTCAATTATTCCCCATTTTTCGTTATTTCTTCCACACGCCAAAGAGTTCACGGAAGCGCGCCGCGGCCTTTGGGAAGAGCACGACCGTCCTGCTTCCACCCTCGTGCGCGCCGGGCGAGAGCTGGTGGTGGCCGTCGGGGGCGTTGACGTCGAAGTAGCAATGCCACGCCACGTTGTTCGCAGGGTCGTTGATGAAGGCGTGCATGCGCTCGATGAAGAGCACGTTGTCGAGGCCGCCGTGGCCGTCGTCGCGCTTGTTCACGCCCCACTCGGGAATGGCGAGCGGCTTGCCGTGCTCGCGCGCAAATTTGCTCCACATGCCGAGTCCCCACTTGCTGCCAAAGAGCCACTCGTCCCACACCTTTTTCCGGCGCGCCTCGATCTCCGCCTCGCTGGTGCCCGCCGGCCAGGGGTAGGTGTTTGCGTTCCAGGTCTCGTCGTAGACATCCACGCCCACGTAGTCGACAAAGGCATCGCCCGGCCAGGCCTGCTCGGCGGGGAACTGCTGGTCGCCGAGCGTGGGGTTCCAGCAAAACTGCACCTTCTCCGCGCCGGGCACCGCGCGCATCGTCTTCACAATCTGCCGCCAGTTTTCGGCAAATGCGGCGGTCTTGTCCTTCGCACGCCACGTGTACCAACCTCCGTTGAATTCCCAGCCGGGCCGTAGGATTACATCTGCGAGGCCGTATTTCACGAGGTTCTCGGCGAGTTGCTTGAAGTGGTGATTGTATTCGCCTGCCGCGCCTTTCTCCAGGGAGACAGGCTTTTTCACATCGATATTGCCACCCACGGGGCCGCTCAGATCCACCGGCCCGGGCAGCATCGGCACTGCGAGCACGAGCCGCCGGCCGGGTTTGGCTTTCACCCACTTGCCCCACGTCTCCAGCCACCACGTGGGCCACTGCACATTGTCCCACGATTCGCTGCCGATGAAGTCCTCGCCCCACACTGTGCTGCGCCCGAGCCAGGTGGCAAAGGCATCCACGTTGGCGGTGCCATTGGCCCAGCGATAGGCACCTATGGCAGGCTCGGCAGCGGTGGCGGAGCGCACAAGCGTGAGGACTGCGAACAGCGCAAGGGTCAACCGGGCAAGATAGGAGCGGAGCATGGCGGCTCCATAGCCGATGAAAATTCGCTGCGCCACACGAATGAGGTGCAATCCAGCGCGTTCAAAAATAAATGGCGAAATGATTGTCCCCGGCAGGCGGCCGTTAGCGCCTGTATCCATGAGAGGCTTTGTGCGGCCAATCGCGGAGAGCCACGTGTGTACAACCTATCCATGAAACAGACACCCATGATTTAACCGCTCCCCGGGATTTAGGACCCCGCGCTCGCAGCGGTTCACCCCGGAGTCGCTGTGGAATGGAAGGAAGGAAGGAGATGGAGGAACGGTGGCGCACTACGCCCGCAATGCCCTGGCATTGCAGCGGAGTGCGCCATCAGCCCTTTTTGGGAAATCAAC
>JAYUWZ010001183.1:0-5302 GCA_043753265.1 Verrucomicrobiaceae bacterium | reverse complement strand
TCAGGTCTTGGTCGGATACTTTCCCTCTCATGGTAGTAGAGTCCTAGGAGGCGGCTCGTTTTGCCAAATAGATGATCTTCTCGTCTTTTTCGTCGCGTTCCATCTTCTGCCGCAAGTTTCGCATTGCGGCGTTGAGGATGAAGCCGACGTTGCCGACGCTGAGTCCGGTAATCTGGCTGATTTCTTGGTAACTGTGCTGCCCGTGGAAGCGGAGGCGCACGACCTCCTGCTGGTTCTTGGGCAAAGTCTTAACGTGTTCCATCAGACGGGTGACCGTCTCCCGCCGCGCCATTTCTTGGAGCGGGGTGACGCTATCCACCCGGCGGTGCTCGAACTCCTCGTGCTCCACGTAGATGTAACGATCCTCTTTCTTCAGCGACTTCAGTGCGCAGTTGCGGCACACGGTGAAGAGCCACTGCGATAGATGCCCCTCGATATTGGCCTGCTCCTGCGTGTGCAGGCGCATGAAGGTTTCTTGCACAATGTCCTTCGCGCGGTCGAGGTCCTGCACGATGCTCAGGGCATACTGCAAAAGAGGGCGTTCGAAACGTTCGAGCGCACTCTGGACCCACGCGGATTTTTTCTTGGCTTTCGAGAGAAACATAGAGGTGTGCGCCGAGACTACCCCCGTCCCCGTCATTTATTGAGACAAATTTTAGAAATTTTTTCTGCCCCCAAAGAACCTACTGCCGCAGAACCAAGAGCGCATCCATCCCGACGCTTGCACCATTGGGCGTTGAGCGTCGGGTGTTCGGCGTTATTTCCCCTTCGCCATATACCACTCCACAAATTTCGGAATGCCCTCCGCGATTTTCGTATGCGGATTGTAGCCCAGCAGCGCGCGGGATTTCGTGATGTCGGCGTACGTCACCGGCACGTCGCCGGGCTGCTCGGGCTTGCGCTCGATCATCGCCTTTTTGCCCACGGCCTTTTCGATCGCGGCAATGAGTTCACTCAGCGTGGTGGTCTGGCTTTCGCCGAGGTTGAACACATCGCAAAGCTGGCCCTCGTAGTGCAGGCACGCCTCCATGCCCTGCATGATGTCGTCCACATACGTGTAGTCGCGCCGCGTCGTGCCATCGCCAAATTGCTGGATGGAGCGTCCCTCGTGAATCGCCTTGGTGAACGAATGGATCGCAAGGTCGGGGCGCTGCCTCGGGCCGTATACCGTGAAGAAGCGGAGGTTGATCGTGCGCAGACCGAAAAGGTGCGAGTAGTTCGAGCAGATCTGCTCCGCCGCAAGCTTCGTCGCCGCATACGGCGAAATGGTCTGCGTGAGCGCGAGGTCCTCGCGAAAAGGCAGCGTCTTCAGCACGCCATACACGCTGCTGCTGCTCGCGCAGATGAAGCGTGGCACATCCCCCTGCCTGGCCGCCTCAAGCAGATTCAGCGTGCCCACGATGTTGGTATCCACATACAGGCGCGGATCCTTGATCGAAGGCCGCACGCCCGCACGCGCCGCAAGGTGCACGATGCTGTCGAATTTACCCTTCCCGATAATCTTCAACATCGCCGCAGAGTCGCGAATGTCGGCCTCGTGAATCACCGCATGCTTCGCAAAGCCGGCGGTGTTCGCACGCTTGATGGCAGGATCGTAAAAATCATTAAACTCATCCACCACCTCCACGCTGTGCCCCAGCGCGAGGCAGCGTTCCACGAAATGCGAACCAATAAACCCGGCACCGCCGGTCACGAGAATCTTCATGCCTGCACGCTAGGTGCGGGCGGCGTTTTGCCGCAAGGCGATCTTTTGCCCCATCTGTGAACTCATGACGTGATGGAAGAACAAATCATATCCCCCTCCCCGTGTTCCTGCGGACATTCTCTTTTCGAATCCCGCTCAAAACGCATCGACAACCCGCCCTTCCCCATCTTCTACTCCGCCGCATGAAAATCCTCCAAACCGCACTCATGGCAGGCTTGATGGTTTCCGCTGCCTGCGCGCTTGAACCCCGCACCTGGGTACTCATGGATGGCCGTGTCATCGAAGGCACACTGGAAAACGTGCAGGGCAATCTCACGAAGATCCTGATGAACGATGGCAAGCAGGTGCAGCTCGACCGCTCCTTCCTGAGCATTGGCGACAACGAGTACATCAAGGAAAACTTCCCCGATGCGAAGCCCCCGCAAATCGGCATGGGCACTACGGCCACAAATCAAGTCCCCCTCCCCGGCAAGCTCGCCAAGATCGACCAAAAGACTTTCAAGCTGGCAGCGGGCACCTTCCAGATGTCGGAAACGTGGGACATCATGGAGACGCCCCATTTCAAGGTGATGTATCAAAAGCCCGTAGATCCCCGCGACTGTGGCGAACTCGCCGAGCGCATGTGGGTGGACGCCGCCTACATCCACGCGACGTTCCCCGCCAAATTTGTAAACGGCCAAAAGATGGCGATCTTCCTCGCACCGAGCGACAGCCAGTACGACCGCATCGGAAATTGGTATGCGGACCTGCTCAAGAAGTCGGGCGACGCGGAGAATGCTAACAGAGTCTCCGCAAGCTGGCCGCAGAGCGCAGCAGGCGGCATGCATCTCACGAATGACATCGCTCGCCAGTATAATGTGCTGCCCCTGGCACAGGTCTTCCGGGCCTACCGCAAAAACGCGAGCAACAAAGAGGAGCTCATCAAGGGCGTCTGGCAGCCGTTTTTTGCCCACTGCCTCTCAGGCAACATGCTCGATATCCAGGCGGGCGGCGTGAGCGGATTCGGCGCAAAGGGCTACTACGCCATCACCACAGGCAATTCCTATTACAAGGAGATCGCCTACACCGGCCGCAGCGAGACCAGCCTCCTGCGCTCGCAGTCCTCCACCGGCCGCGACGTGAGCAGCGTGGGTGGCCTGGCCGACGCCAAAAACTGGCCCGGTGAATTGAAGAAGCTCATCCGCAAAGGTGAGGTGAAGCCCACCATTGAGGCCGTATATCTTCTCACCCGTGAGGGCACCGACCCAAAGGGCAATGCCCTCGCCTACGCATGGGCGCGATATCTGCAAAACGGCATCCCCAAGCTCGGCAGCTTCAACAAGCTCGTGCAGCGCATCAGCACTTCCAACCAGGTGCCCGAGCCCGACGACCTCGCAAAAATTTACGGCTTCGAGTCCGCCGCCCTCATGGAGGCGGATTTCGCAAAATACCTGGCCAGCCCCGACTTTCGCTGAGCCTTGCCCGAAGCCACCCGCCCACAGCGTCTCGACGCCCTGCTCTCCCGATACGGCTACTGCTCGCGCAGTGAGGCGCGAGGCTGGCTGAAAGCTGGCCGCGTCACCGTGGCAGGCAAGCCCGCGCGCTCGCCCAACGACAAGGCCGCACCCATCGCTGTGCTGGTCGATGGCGCGCCCATCGAGCACCCGGACGGCATCCTCGCGCTCCTGCACAAGCCCGGCGGCTACGTCTGCTCGCACGACGCGGGCGAAGGCCCCACGATTTACGATCTGCTTCCGCCGCAGTGGCTCAAGCGCAATCCCACCGTCACCACCATCGGCCGCCTCGACAAGGACACCACTGGCGTGCTGCTGATCACGGATCTCGGTGACATCGTCCACCGCTGGACCTCACCCAAGCACAAGGTGCCCAAGCTCTATGAGGTCACCGTGGCCGAAGACCTCCCAACAGGCCTCGCCGATGTCTTCGCCACCGGCACCCTCATGCTCGAGGGCGACAAAGACCCGTGCCTCCCCGCAAAGCTCGAAATCGTCAGCCCGCGCGAAGCCCGCATCGAACTCACCGAGGGCCGCTACCACCAGGTAAAGCGCATGTTTGCCAGCCAGGGCTGCCCCGTCACCCGCCTCCACCGCTCCCACTTCGGCGAATACACGGTGGACGGCCTAGCCCCCGGTGAATGGCGCACGCTGGATTTGCCCAGCCTTTAGAAAAGCCCGATTTTCACCCATCTCTGACAGATGGGGCGGTTCGCAACGAACCGTGCTACACAAGGATTTGAGCGGTGACCAAGTTTCGGAGAAACTCGCGTTCTGGAAAAATCTGGTTCGTGGTTAGTCTCATTCAGCAGTCCTCTCGCAGTTTGTTCGTTTGGTTTCGAATCCGCTTCAAGACATAGTCACCAAGTAAATTTGCACCACGGAACCCTCCCCGCAAAAAGAAAACCCGCGCTGTGCGGGGGTCGCACAGCGCGGGTTTCGGAGGAGGAATCCGTTGGGTGAGAACGGTTCTCGGGTAGAGTGTTTAGCGCTTGCTGAACTGGAAGCGCTTGCGGGCACCGGGTTGACCGGGCTTTTTGCGCTCGCGCATACGCGGGTCACGCGTCAGCAGGCCTTCCGCCTTCAGCGGGGCGCGGTGCTCGGCGTTCACCTGGAGCAGCGCACGGGCGATGCCGAGGCTCACGGCACCAGCCTGGCCAGCGGGTCCGCCGCCCTTGGCGTTCACGGCGATATCAAACACGTTCATCGACTTCGTGATTTCGAGGGGCTTCAGGACGGCGCTCTGCTGGCCGCTCACCATGAAGTAATCCTCGTAGGGACGACCGTTGACGACGATTTTGCCTGTGCCTGCGGTCAGACGGACCTGGGCATTTGCGGTCTTACGGCGACCGGTGGCGGAAAAGACTGTGTTGGACATATTGCGTTAGGAAACTTTGCCGATTGCGACGGGCTGCTGGGCTGCGTGGGGGTGCTCGGCACCCTTGTATACCTTGAGCTTGGTGATCTGGCTGCGACCGAGGCGGGTGTGGGGAATCATTCCCTTGATGGCCTTCTCGATGAGCAATTCAGGACGGCGCTCGCGGCGTGCACGGAAATTCTCGGTTTTGTGACCACCGACGAAGCCGGAGAACGACATATACGTTTTGTCGGTCTCCTTCTTGCCCGTGACTCGGACTTTCTCCGCATTGATGACCACGACGAAGTCGCCGGTATCGCAATGTGCGGTGAAAATTGCTTTCTCCTTACCACGGAGAAGATTGGCCGCTTTGGCGGCGACACGGCCCAACACTTGGTCGGCTGCGTCGATGACCCACCAGTTGCGTTGAACTTCGTTTGCTTTGGCTGAAAATGTGCCCATGATGACTTTGAAAAGGGCGCGGAACCTACGGGCGTGGGTTTGCAGTGTCAACGCTCATTTCCACTTTTTGTGGTCCAGAGATACGATTTTTTCGCATCTCTAGGCTTCGAGCTTCTTTTTAGCCGCCGCGAGCTTCTCCTGAATCTTCTCCGGCGCATCCGGCTCCAGCTTCAAAGCCCGCTCCCAATACTGCACCGCCTCCTTCAAACTTCCGAGTTTTTCATAGGTGTCGCCAATGTGGTCGAGTATCGTCGCATCGTCCTGTTTCAGCAGGGAGAGTGCGTT
>JAYUWZ010001182.1:0-5306 GCA_043753265.1 Verrucomicrobiaceae bacterium | reverse complement strand
ATCGACAAGGTCTCCAACCGCATCGTGGCCACCGCGCGAACCAACAAATGGCTCGACCTCACCCCGCCCGAATACAAGCCCGGGCAGGCGGTGAAACTCTTGATCGAGAGCGAAACCCCGCTCGGGTACAAGGCGATCGTAAACCAGACCCACAGCGGTCTCCTTTATCGCGCCGAACTCGGCACGCCCCTCGAAATCGGCCAGACAGTGGATGGCTTCGTCCGCGCTATCCGAGACGATGGGAAGCTCGATCTCGGTCTCGACCCCACCGGCTACAAGCGCATCAAGCCGCTCACCGAGCAAATTCTCGAAGCACTCACCACCGCGGGCGGCCGGCTGCCGTATCACGATCAAAGCTCCCCCGAGGAAATCCGCGCCGCGTTCGGCACGAGCAAAAAATCCTTCAAGCAAGCCCTGGGCGCGCTCTACCGCGCCAAGCGCATCCTCCTCGAGCCGCAGGCAATCTCACTGGTGGCCCAGGCGCCCGCGAAGGCGGGAAAGAAATGACGAGCCAATCGGTCGCCCGACGCTGGTCTGTGTTTAGTAACTGTCCCTAATCGCTGTCATCTTGAGGGAGCTTTAAGCGACTGAAAGATCCCGTGGAATTCAAAGGCAGTGGGATGCCGGAGTCACGGGAACGTTGCCATCGCGTTTGGTCATTCTCCCTTCCTTACCATTCGCGCCGCGTAGAATCCGTCGCCCTCGCTCTCTCCGGGCTCCCATCGTTTCTCCTCCTCCAGCACCCACTCGGGGTTGGCTGCGATGAAGGTGCGCACTTGCTGCTCGCCCTCGGAGGGCAGGATGCTGCAGGTCGCATAAACGAGTTTGCCGCCGGGTTTCACGAGCGCGCTATAGTCAGCGAGCAGCGAGGCCTGCAGTGCGCGGAGACGATCGAGTTCCTCGAGGCTCAACCTCCATTTTGCATCGGGGTTTCTGCGCAATACACCGAGGCCGCTGCATGGCACGTCCACCAGCACGCGGTCGGCGCTTTCCTCGATGCGTTTGAGCGAGCGGGGATCCGCGACGACGCGGGCCTCCAGATTATCCACGCCGGCACGCGCGGCGCGGCGGCGGAGTTCGACGAGTTTCCACTCGGCCGTGTCGAGCGCGATGATGCGGCCCTTGTTGCGCATGAGCGCCGCGAGGTGCAGCGATTTGCCGCCGCTGCCTGCGCAGGCATCGATGACGCGCATGCCCGGTTCCACCTGGAGAAATGGTGCGACCTGCTGGGAATGGATGTCCTGCACTTCAAACAGCCCGTCGCGAAACGGCTTTGCCCGGAAAATGTCGTGGCGGGAATTCGCGATGAGCGCATCCGTCGCGCCGGGGATCATCGAGGCGGAGTGCCCGTCTTCCGCGAGCAGGGAGGAGAGCTCCGTCGCAGTGGTGCGCAGCGCATTCGCGCGAAGGAAGAGCGGCGCGGGCTGGTTCAGCGCCTTCACCGTCGCAGGCCACTTTGCGCCGAGTTCCGCACTGCCCAGCGCATGCAGCCAGTCGGGAATGCCCATTCGCACAGCGTCGCTGAATGCCGCCTCCTTCTCGGGTGGCTGCGGGGTCGCTGCGAGTGTTTGCTTTGCGCGGGCAAAGTTGATGTTCAGCAAATGGTCCTCGTCCTTGAGTCCGGCGCGGTTCCACCGCAGGCGCCAGTTGCGCACCAGTTCCTGCAGCGACTCCACGAAATTTCCGCGCTCCAGTGCGCTCCATTCCCGGTGCTCGCGCAGCCTGCGCTCGATCACTTTATCGAGCCGCTGCTTTCCCACAAAGGCGTCGAGCACAGCGGTCACGAGCTCCGAGTTCATCGCCGCTGCGGCCGAGCGCTCGCTGGTTTCCTGGTGCTGCTGCGGCGTCCTCTGCGGCTGGGCCGGGCGCTGCTGGTTGTGGCTGGACTTGCGGTACTGCGCACCTTCCTTGCCGTAGGGTTTCCAGTTGGCTGAGCCTTTGTTGGGTTTTGGCACGGGTATTAAAGTTTGGTATCCGCCTTGGCGCTGCGCAGGTGGATGGTCTTCCGCTCGAGGTCGTGCTCGGCGCGAATGTATCGCACGGTGCGGCTGCGCGCGCGCATGAGAATGCTGTGGGTGATTGCCTTTTTGCCCATGAGCTTCACGCCGGGCAGCAGCGGGCTGTCGCTGATGCCCGTGGCGCAAAAGATGCAGCTCTTACCCCACACGAGGTCTTCGCAGCGGAAGACGCGCTCGAGCTCCTCCGCCCCCACGAGCTTCTCCGAGCTGCGGCGCTCCTCCTCGTCTCGCGGCCACATGCGCAGCAGCATGTCGCCGCCCATCGAGCGCAGCGCCGCCGCAGTGAGGATGCCCTCGGGTGACCCGCCGATGCCGTAGTAGAGATCCACGCCGCTGTCGTGCAGCGAGGGGGACACCGCCGCGGTGATGTCGCCATCGGTAATCAGGCGCAGCGCGCCGCCGGCCTCGCGCACGGCTTTGATGAAATCGTTGTGCCGGTCGCGCTTCAGCGTCATCACCACGAGTTCGCTCACGCGCTTGCCCAGCGCCTTGGCCACCTTGGTCAGCGTGTGTTCCACCGGTTCGTCCAGGCTCAGGGGCTCCATCCCGCCAGCGATGGCCTCGACCACCTCCGGGCCGTAGGCGAGCTTTTTGGCGTAAAAGGTGGGGAGATTTTTCATCACGTGCCGCTGCCCCTCGGTGGCCTCGCTTGCAGCCATCACCGAAATGCTGTTCGGCAGGCCCATCGCGATGTTGCTCGTGCCATCAATCGGGTCCAGCGCGATCTCGAAGCGCGGTGCACCCGCCCGCCAGGTGCCGAGGTGCTCGCCCAGGAAAATGCCCGGTGCGTTGTCCTTGATGCCCTCGCCGATGACCACCTCGCCGCAAATATCCACGAGGTCGAATACGCCCTGGATTGCATCGCAAGCCGCCGCGTCCGCCTTTTCCTTTTCGCCCCGCCCCAGCCATTGCAGGCTGTTCAAAGCCGCGTTCTCGGTTGCCCGCACAAACTCAAACTCAATGGTACGCTCCGGATCAGAAGAAGTAAGTGATTCCATTGCCTGAGCGTTTAGGAGGCATGAATAATTTGGAAGGGAAAAACCGCACTCCTTGCCGAATCTCCGAGATTGAGGGAAGAATGCCATTATTCCGGCATATAGGACAACTTTCCGGTTGCCTGAACGCCGATTCGCTGCTCCCACTTGGGACCTCGCCCACTCCCACGCATGAATCTCGCTCCTCGCCTCTTCCTTTCCACGCTCGCTCTGGCCACGACTGCGTTTGCCGATCGCGCGGAGGACTATGCCAGTCTCACCTCCGGCGTGAAAGCCCTGCAAATGGGCGGCACGGCGGGCGGGGTCGCCATCCAGGGCCGCCTCGCCTTTCCCCTCGCCATCTCCGAGAAGCGCCAGGTGGCCATGGCTGCCGGCCTTTATGGGGACAAGGCGGAGGGTGGTCGCATAGTGGCAATGGCGCACACGAGCTTTGGCGATGCCTCGGAGGGGGAGCCCCTGAGATTTCTCACCAATGTGGCCAGGTGGACTGCCCGTTCCGCCACACCCCGCATCGTGTGCATCGGCGCCTCCAGGAAGGCATGGAAGGCCACCGGCGGGAGCGCGGAAAACGCAGGTGCCGACCTTGATGCCTCGCTCGCAAATGCGGACGTGGTGGTGATCCATTTGCACAGCGGAGGCCCCATCCAGCCCGCGCTTCCTGCGCTGAAGAAATTTGCCGCGCGTGGCGGCGGCATCGTATTGATGTCCACGCCATGGGCTCTCGGCGAGGGCCAGCTCGAGACGGCCAATGAATTGCTCGCAGAAGCCGGACTCGCCTTCACTGGCAGCGGCCCCAGCGAGAAGACCTATCCCGTATACGACAAGGCCCCCTCGCCGCTCTGGAGCGCGCTGAACGCAATGGATGCCGTGGTGGCCCACCGAAAGGGCACCGTAAAACTGGAACTCGCCGACCAGCAGCTCTGCGCCTCCACGCTCGACTCCGTCATCGCCGGGAAGACGCTCGCACCCTCGCTGATCACCGCACTGAACGATCTGAATTCCGCGTACGGCTGGATCGAGATTGGCCCTGCCGCCCTGCGCAAGACGACCAAGCCCATCGAGGCCATGCTCGCGCGCTACCAGGCGCGGGTGCTCGATACGCTGCCGCCGGAGAAACTGCCGGCACACCCCAGCGCGCAGGATTTCCCAGGCGGCGTAGGGGAGGGCGCGGCGGTCACACGGAAAGTCGATTTCGTCGCCACCACCGGGCCCGACAAACTCATCAATCACGGATACAAAACGATCATCAACACCGGCGTGTATGCACGCCCCGGCCAGCCCATTTCAGTGACCCTCCCGGAGAGCGCCGTGAAAGCCGGGCTCAAGGTGGAAATCGGCATCCACATCGACCGCAATTGGAACCTCACCTCCTGGCATCGGTTCCCGCAAGTCACGCGGCAATTTGAACTCACCCAGGCTACGACCAAGGCCGGCAATGCATTCGGCGGCCTCGTGAGCATTCTTGTTCCCGCAAACTGCACGCTCGGCAAAACCACCGAGGCCGAGTGGAATGCGCGCATCAAAAACGCACCCGGCGCGTGGGGCTATATCGAAACGCCAAAATGGACGGGCTTCATCCCGCGCTCCGTCCTGCAGGGCCTTGAGCGTCCCGAGGCCGTGGCCAAATACTGGCAGCGCGTGGTGGACACTGCCGATGAATACATGGGCTACGCCAAATGGCGCAAACGCGGCGAGGCCATGCTGACCGACCGCGACATCGTCGCCGGCTATGGCCATGCTGGTTATCCCGTGATGATGGCCTACGCCGCCGAGAAGGGCGAGGGCCCCGCGGCACTCGTAGAGCGCTCGCCGCAAAAGGGCGATTGGGGATTTCTTCACGAGCTCGGCCACACGTTTCAGGACAGCTTCGATGGCAATTTCACCATCGCCACCCACGCCGAGGTGGATGTGAATCTCGTCCCCGGCATCGCCATGATGCTCGTGCACGACCGCACCGCATGGGACAACAACTCCCACTCCACCTTCGACGCAAAGAACCGCGTGCGCGACATGGAGAAGTGGCTCGCGCAACCGGAAGCCGAGCGCACTTGGGACAAGGCCTGCAAAGGCTCCAGCGTGGCTTACGATTTCTACTTCACCATGGCCGAGAGCTTCGGCTGGGATCTATACAAGAAGGCCCTCGGGCGCATGGCCGATGCCCTGCACGAGCCCGGAAAGGATGTTGGCATCGCCGCGCTCGACACCAAGAGCCCGAACTTCAAGCGCGACCGCTTCTTCCTCTGCTTCAGCGAGGCCGCGGGAAAAAACCTGCTCCCGCATTTCGAGAAATACG
>JAYUWZ010001181.1:0-5306 GCA_043753265.1 Verrucomicrobiaceae bacterium | reverse complement strand
CCCAAGCCAACAGGAATCACAGGGTATGGACTGTATCCCCACTCCCGGAGGGAACGAAGTGCATGTATCGCTTCCTCCGCTGACTCGCCGCCCATGGCTTCATAACCGAGTTCCTCCAAGACGGTTTGGGTGACCACAAACTGTGCGTTTACGAGCCGTTCGCGAATAATTCCCAGAGCCTCAAGCACGTCCTCATCTCCCAACGCTTGGTCGATCAATACGTTGGTATCAACGGCGATGAACACTGGTCTTACCGGTGCTGCCGTAAACGAGCGTCATTGCATGCGCCAAGTTCTTTTGGCGTTCCTCGTCCGACAGGCGATTCGCCTGGGTGCGGATTCGCTCCGCAGCCACGGTTCCCTTCGTTTTCGATGCTTTTTTGCTGCTCATTTGGCCTGTGTCGCAGAAGAATCGCGCCAGCTTGAGTGCTGAACTTTCATCCCTTGCTCTCCCCAAACAGTCGCAAAAAGGCGAATGCTTCGCAAGCGCTTGCGTGAAAATTCGAGTTCCGCCGTTTCATCGTTCTATGCCTCGCGGTGGAAGATGGTGAGGTCGCTGCTGGTGGCGAGGATGAAGGCGCGGCCGGTGGGGGAGAAGCCGCAGGCCCGAATCTCTGAATCGGTCGCGAGCTTTGTGGTTTCGCCGGGTTTACCAAAAGCGGGGTCGTAGAGCCATTGGCCGGGTGCTGTGAGAAAAAGCGAGTGATGGGGCCAGGACAGTGTGAGGAGATCGAGGGTCCAGCCATCGATGGTCGTCATGGCGAGGCCACCACCGTGGATGCCTGCCGTGCGAAGTCGTGAACTGGCTACGGGTCCGATGGCGTCCACAAGGAGGTTGGCCGTGTCATGCTCGAAAGTCTCGGACGGGTCGCGGGCGACGCGCTTGTTGGAAGTGCAGTCGAATAGGCCCCGCCCGCCTGAAGAAATGACCAGCAGTAAATCGGAGTCATCCGCAAAGGCGACATCCGTGAGGCCGCCTACGGCATGGACGGAGGCCTCTCGCCAGGGCGCGGGTGGCGGACTCGCCGGGAGTTCCAAAAGCTTGCGATAAAGAGGCTGGAGATGGTCGGGGATGGAAGTCACTTGAAGGAGGGAAGACCTTTACGACATGGGAGGCATGTATTTAGTGAGCAACGTGCAGATTCTGCCTATGCACACCAAGTACCGTGCTGTTGGTTGTGATTTGGTGAAATATGCGTCGGGGGTATTGATATGCGTTTTGAGGTAGTCGAGCGGGATTTGATCGCCGAAAGCGGAAATGCGGTCGCCAGCGCTCTGCAAAAGGTGATTGAGCAATTTCCATCGCGCGCGGGTGTGGAGGACATATTGGGAGAAATCAGTGCCGAGGAATACTCCGGGGCCTTGCCAATCCCACGCCTCAAAGAATTCGCACAATGCCGTGGTGGGATGACCCGGTTGTGCGGCCTCCATGGCCCTGGCTTCCACGATGAAGAAGTGCCGGAGCGTCGAAAGGTCAAAATCGTTGAACAGTTCAAGGTGTCCCTCGTATTCGATGCAGTCCGAGCCCATGTGGAAAGTGAGTCTAGTGGATAGTAGTGGTGGGGATGTCCTGAATGCGTTTGAAATCGAGGCGCTGGATTTTGTGGGAGGTTGCGACGATGGAGAGTTCGCCGCCGAAGTAGCTCAGGCGGTGGAGGGTGAGGGATTTGGCGCGGGCGAGTTTTGCTTTTAAGGGCGAGGCGCCCTCGTGGATACAGGAGGGCGATGGGGAGCCGGTATCACGATACGCGGTGTTCCATGCGGGGACTTGGGAGGTGATGAACTGCTGGACTCCGCGGTGTCTTTGAGCTTGGTGACGCCGTCGCTGTTGTAAGGGATGTTGTCGGCGAGGACGTCGAAATCGAGCGCGAGGGATACATTGGTGCAGCCGGTGAATGTGAGTGCGTAGAGCAGTTCCACATGGGGGAAGGACAACAGCACCTCGATGCGTGCGCGGTGCCGTTTGTTGACTGCGGGGATGACGGAGATTTTCTCGAGTGTCGCATCGTGGAAGTGGTGATTTGCGATGCGCAGGAAATGGCGGCGGTCGTTTTCGTTTACGGGTGGGTTGGCTGGCTTGGGCATGGGGCTTATGTTTGGAAGTGGGAAGGGTTTTCACGCCAAGGCGCAAAGCCTTACTTCAAACTTTCAAGGTAACCTCAGCTCACTTATTCACTGTGGCGCGCGAGGAGGCTCCTTTTAAGATCGGTCTTCGCGGCAATCAACTGTGAGGGATCAAATTCGATCCCAAAATGGACGCAGTGAAATTTATGGGAGAGGCCCATCATGACGTGATAGCCCGTGTGACCTTCCACGATCATGTGCCCCCACGCATCGATGGAGCGAACGATCAATGTCAGTTCGCGTTCGTCGTAAGCGGTCAGGCGGGCTTCGCCCTGTCTCGTTGCTTCCAAGTGTGTAAGTGCGGTGCAAAATGCATCAAACTCTTGTCCACGCACCCAGAGGTCGTTGTGCCCTGTAAAGCCTGCGGACGAGATGCGCACGGTGAGGTAGACGTCGCCATATGAGGGGAGGGGTGATGTCTCGACATGCGCGAGGTCGATCTCAACGAAGTCACTGTTGTGGTGAAAGCGAAGCATGGGAATGGGAATGAAGCTGATGCGGTCGCAAAGCTTCGAGTAATATCCCGCGGAATCGATGGTGATCCAATGCTTTGAATTTGGATGGGATGTTTCGACTCGTTCCTCGCTGCTAATGACGTTGCCCTTTTCACATGAGGCAACGTCCTTGGGGAATCCTGTTTAATCCTGAAAATCTTGTAAATCCTGTCTTTAAAAGTGCGCAGGTCGCATGGGTATTCGGCCACAAATTTCAAAAGCCGCTTGCCCTTCTTTTTTGACAGGATTCACAAGATTTTCAGGATTAAACAGGATTGTTCCTTTCGCTGATCTCCAGAGGAAATGAACTCTCTCCATGTTGCTGGAGGTGTGAACTACGAGCGACCAAGTACGTTATCTCCGCACAGGAAATCACGCTCGCGTGTTATGGTTCTCAACATGACAGTGATTTAGGGGAGGGTAGACAAACACGAGCCGGGACGGCTCTGCCATTTTGTTGTGGCTCGGCTAGCTGTAAAGTTCCTTCACCGGCGCTCCTTCCGCCAGGATGGTCACAGGCCTGCCTTCGGGGGTGTGGAGTTCTTTGTTGGGGTCGATGCCGAGGGCGTCGTAGATGGTCCAGGCGACGTCGGCGGGGCGGACGGGGCGGTCGGTGACGAAGGCTCCGTTTTTGTCGCTGGCGCCGATGACTTTGCCACGGGAGACGCCTGCGCCTGCGAAGAGCATGGAGCCTGCGCGGCCCCAGTGGTCGCGGCCCGCGTCCTTGTTGATTTTTGGCGTGCGGCCGAATTCGCCCATGACCACGACAAGCGTGTCTTTCAGGGTGCCGCGTTCATCCATGTCGCGGAAGAAGCGGGCCATGCTTTGGTCGAACTCGGGGAGCTTTTTGTCGAGGCCCTCGAAGATTTTTTTGTGATGATCCCAGCCGCTGTAATTCACGGTGACGAAGCGTACGCCGGACTCCACGAGGCGGCGGGCCATGAGGAGCGACTGGCCGGCGTCGGTGCGCCCGTATTCGTCGCGGAGCTTGTCGCTCTCGCGGGTGACATCGAAGGCGGCCTGGGCCTGCGGGGAGAGAACCATGTCGGCGGCTTTCTGGCCGAATTCGTCGTAGGTGGCGATCTGGTCGTTGCCGTGCACGGTCGCGCCGAGCTGGTCGACAGCGGCGAGCAGGGTCTTGCGGCGATCGAGCATCACGGGCGTGATGCTCGCGGGCTGCGAGAGGTCGCGCACCTTGAATGCCTTGTCGTTGGGGTTGCCGCACTTGAAGGATTCGCAGCGTCCGCCGAGCCACACGCTGCGACCGAGCTCCCACGTGAAGGAGGGGTTGTTTGGCACGGCAACGTAGGGCGGCACCACGCCGCTGAAACCAGACTCGTGCGCCACGACGGAGCCGATGGAAGGGTGATCGCCAAAGGGGGAGCCGAAGCGTCCGCTGAGCACCCAGTTGCTCGCGGTTTCATGGTGGTCATTTTCGTGCGTGCCGCTGCGCACGAGGGTGAGCTTGTCCATGACCTTGGCCATGTTGGGCAGCATGTCGGTGATATGCAGGCCGGGGACGACGGTGGGGATGGTTTTGTATTTCCCGCGGATTTCCTCCACGGCGTCGGGCTTGGGATCGAAAGAGTCGTGGTGCGAAATACCGCCGCCGAGAAAGACGAGGATGACGGACTTTGCCCGGGCGTTTTTCGCCGTGGCGGCCTGCACCTTTTGCGCGCCGAGAAAGCCAGCGAGCGAGAGACCCAGCGGGGCCAGCGCACCAACGCGGAGGAAGTCGCGACGGGAGTAGCCGTTGCAGAGCTGATTGCGGCGGTTGGAGAGCGAGACGTCGAGCATAACAGGGGGAGAACCAGCGGGCTTGGGGGATCTTGGGGGGAATTACTTGGGGCAAAACGTCCAACGCCCAACGGCGCACGAATTACCAAGAGGCTACGAAAACGCGAGCGAAGCCTTGGACTGCGTGCGGCAAGCCTAAGCGCGACGCCGCCTTCGTTTTGCGTGACAGTATTCAGAATTACTTGGCACGCCCTATCCGGAATCTGCTTCAACAGAAGCTCCGAGCCTTTTCCACCCACAATCCCAACCATGGCGGCGTCGCGCTTACGCTTGCCGCACGCAGTCCAAGGCGTCGCTCGTTACGTCGTCGATTTTCTCCGTTTTTGTGCTTATTTCGTAGTCTCGCGCATAAATGGCGACAATACGGGGGTGTTTGTTTTCTTTAAGGTAGGTCTACTGATGAAAGCTCCTAAAGTCACCAAGCCTGCCAAATCTGCGAAGACGACAAGACCTTATTGGAAGGGCGTGTTTCCTGCCATTACCACCCAGTTGCACAAGGATGGGTCACTCGACCTGGAGGGGACGGCGCGGCATACGGAGGCGCTGCTCGCGAGCGGGATTACGGGACTCATTTACCTCGGGTCGCTGGGAGAAAACCAGATGCTGACGGCGGAGGAAAAGCGGCTGGTGATGAGCGAGATGATCTCGACCGTTGCGGGGCGCGTGCCGGTGCTGAGCGGCGTGGCAGAGACGGGCACGGGCGAGGCGGTGCGCTATGTGCGCGATTGTGAAAAGGCGGGGGCGGATGGCTTCATGCTGATGCCCGCGATGAGCTACAAGACGCCGGACCCCGTGGAGACGCTGGCGCATTTCCGCACGGTGGCGGCGGCGACGGGGCTGCCAATCATGATTTACAACAACCCCATCAGCTACGGAAACGACATCACACCGG
>JAYUWZ010001180.1:0-11024 GCA_043753265.1 Verrucomicrobiaceae bacterium | reverse complement strand
GCAAATCGATGCAGTCGTAGATAAGGACGGCAACACCTACCTTCTGCGTCCGGCGCAGCAGCAGCTAAGGCAAAGCGAGGAATGGCTGAAGGCGGTGCTGGATGGATGCATGGACGTCATCACCGTGGTGAACCGCGGAGGCATCATCGTCTTCCAAAACCTGGCGGTGAGCCGGGTGCTCGGGTTCGAGCCGAAGGCGCTGCTGGGCACGAGTATTTTCAGCCTCATTCACAAAAATGATTTGTCCGGTCTCTATTTCGCCTTTTTTCAAGTGATCGAGCGATTCGACGAGTGCGCGACTGCGCAGTTTCTGCACCTCACCGCCAATGGATCCTACCGCATGATCGAGGCGACGGTGGGAAGGATGCGCGATGCAAGCGTGGAAGATGTGATCATCACCATGCGGCCCTACACGGAGGACAAGGCCGTAAGCGGAACCGTGACCCGAGAGGGCAGTGGGTTGCTGCGACTGTAACCCCCATTTTCAAAACCAACCCCAGCCCACTTCAAAACACATCCAAAAATGACAACCATTCACTTAAACAAACGCGTGCCACTCCCCACCGAAGCAGCACCGGATTCAGGAATCACGGATGAGGAACTCATGGCAATGATTCAGGCACGCCGGCAAATAGGGCTGGACCTGATGCAGCAACGCTACGGGAAACTGATCAAGTCCGTGAGCATGAAGGCGCTTCACAACGAGTCGGACGCCGACGACGTGGTGCAGGACGTCCTGGTGGAATTATGGGAGAGGGCATCCAACTACAATCCGCTGAAGGGGAAGCCCCTTTCCTGGATCCTGGCCATTGCGCGCAATCGCGCGATTGATCGCCTCCGCAGGCGCGACACACGGTGGCGCGGAGATGAGCGGTATGCCAATGAGGAGCAGAATCAACGCTACGGCTGGTCGCACGTGCAGGAAGACATCCTGCATGGAGAAAGGAGCATGGAGCTGGGGAGGGCTCTCGCGAGTCTGCCCGTGGCGCAGCAGGACGCGGTGAAACTCGCATACTTTGAGCAGATGTCGCAGCGGGAGATCGCTGTGTTCACGGGAATTCCGCTTGGGACCATCAAGACGCGGCTGGAACTGGGGCTGAAGAAAATGGCCATCTCCCTGCGCGGGTTTACGGATCTGTTGTGCGCGGAACGGAAAATCGCAAAGGGAAGATAAACCCGCATGGATACAGCCACGCCGTGAGCGGGCGCGATTCTTAGTGCGATGAAACTCATTAAAAACACACTCGCAGCCGCAGCAGCCTTCACCCTGGTGCTTGCCACGGTAAACACCGCCTCCGCGCAAGTGGTGGTGAAGGAAACCACCACGACCACGAACTCCGTGGGAACGCTCAGTGAATTCGGCACCGACACCCTGGTCATCAAGACCGAGACCGCGCCGGAACCCCTCCGCTATACCTACAGCAAGACGACCACCTACGTGGACGAGACTGGCGCGCCTGTCTCGATCGAGACCGTGAAATCCGGTCTCCCCGTAACGGTGTATTACACCAAGGATGGCGACAAGATGATTGCCACGAAGGTCATCGTGAGGAAAGCCGTCGTGAAGCCGGTGGCACCTGTCATCGAGGAGAAAAAGACGACCACCACGACGACCACCACCAAGTAGTCGTCCGCTCAATACCCAACCATGAAAACATTCATTCTGACCTGCCTCGGCATTGCCGCCGTGTTCTCCTTTTCCGCCTGCACCACAGTGGAATCGGAGCCTGCGGTACAGTCGACCACTACTACGACCGAAGAGCGGGTCATTCGGAACCCCTCGGTGCAGACCACCGAAACGCGGACGATTCAAGCGAATTGATGTGACTGATCGCTGGAGAGGTGAGTTGAACTGCCGAACGCGGCAGTTGCCCCCTCTCCAGCGGTCCCTCGTTTTCCCACCCAGAACACCATTTTTCCCATGAAGACCTTTTTTTCAGTTCTATCGGCCACGATCCTTCTCGGAACGGCCATTCCGGCAGCCAAAGCCGTGGAAGTATCCGTGGACTTTTTCCATGAACATCTTGAGGAGCATGGCGACTGGCGTGAAGTCGGCGACTATGGCTACTGCTGGCAACCGCGTGGCGTCGATGAGGACTGGCAGCCGTATAGCGAGGGCCGCTGGCTGTATACCGATGCAGGATGGACGTGGGATTCCGACGAGCCGTACTCGTGGGCGGTCTATCACTATGGCCGCTGGGCGCGGGTGGACCGGGTGGGCTGGGTATGGGTGCCTGGCACCGAATGGGGACCGGCGTGGGTTTCCTGGCGCCGGAGCGAGCGCCATGTGGGCTGGGCACCGCTGCCGCCCGAGGCGCGCTTTTCCCGCACAGATGGATTCCATGCGAGGGTGGATGTGGACTTTGACATCGGTCCCTCTAATTATCGCTTTGTGACGGTGGGGGATTTCGGTGCGCCGCGCCTGCGGAAGGTGATGATTCAGCCCCGCGAGAACATCACGATCATCCAGCAGACGAGGAACATCACGAATATCACGTATGTGAACAACGTGGTGTATAACCAAGGTCCCCGGTACGAGGTGATTTCCCGGGAGAGCACATTGCCGATTCGACGACTGAGGCTGGAACGGCGCGAGAATTTTGAAGGAGATGATCGGGCTCGGCGTCCGGAGCAGCTCAGGGCACGGGTGGAAGGGGATTCCTTCCGTGTGCTCGCGCTGCCGTTTGACTCAAAGCCTGCGACCGCCCCGAGGAAAGTTGCGGCGAAGGTGGAGAAGGTCGAAGTGGATCGCGGCTGGAAAAATGCCGGGCCCCCGGAGGCGGTGGCCAGGGTGCGTACGAAAATCAAAGAAGAACCAGCGAGGGCCGTGGAAGCTGCGCCGCAGCCACCCCAACCAGGGAGACCGGGTGTGGCGGAAAAGCCTGCGGAGGCACCCGTTCCTGTGCCTGCGCCAGGGGATCAGCCACCGAAAGGGAAGGTTGGCGAAGAAGGAAAACCTCCGCGACCCGGCGCACCCGGCAGACCGCCTCAGCCAGTCCCCCCTGTGGCGGACGAGAAACCTGAAAAACCGATGAAGCCTGAAAACCCTCGCGTGCGGCCTGAAAGGCCTGCACCCGAGAAGGCTGAACCTGCAACACCTCCAACGCCAGGCAAAGTAGCACCTCCAGCGCCGCCAGCCCCAGAAAAGGCGGAGCCTGCAACGCCGCCATTACCTCGTGGAAAGAAAGAGCGTAAAGTTCCGCCGCCAAAAGCTGCTCCTGAGCCTGGGGCAACTGCTCCCGAGAGGACTGCTCCTGACCGCAAACCGGAAGGCAGGCCGAATCGCAGGCCTGTACCCGAAAAGGCGGAGCCAAAGCCGGAGACGGATAAACCTGCGCCGCCGGTGAAACGTCCCGATGCGGAAAAGCCTGCCGAGCGTAGCGAACGTCCAACTCCCAAACGGCCTGCGCCGCGGCCGGAGGCGAAGGCCCCCGAGCCACGTGAGAAGGCACCTGTGGCGGAGCCTGCTGCACCGCGTCCGGCGAAGGAACGGGGTAAAGGTAAACCAACGGAGGAGAAGGACGAGAAGAAGAAGCCTGAGCAGCTGCGTGAAGTCTGACGTAATCTGGAAATCACCTACGTAACGAAGCGTTAGGCACTTGTGGCAGGGGATGCGGGAGAAATGAGTCTTTCGACGAGCCTTCGATACGTTAATCGAAAAACAGCAGACGTTTGGATATTGGCCCGCAAAGCGAAGGCGGTGTCGCCGTTACACTTTGCTCCTCGCTCCGCTCGGCCCCTTCGGGCTGCTTCGCAGGCTTTCTCGCTTCGCTCGAATGCCACCGCACTCCAAGGCATCGCTCGCCGTTCTGCGCTAATCTTGTGATTTGAAGACTGGGAGGGTGATGGTGACGCAGGTGCCGTGGCCTGGCTCGCTTTCGAGGTTTAGGGAGCCGCCGTGGAGATCCACGCAGCGCTTTACCACGATGAGGCCGAGGCCGGTGCCGGGGCGGGTGCCCACGTTGCGGCCGCGCATAAAGGAATCGAAGAGGCGGCTGCGGTCCTCGGGGAGGATGCCGATGCCGTGGTCTTTCACCGTTAGGATTGCGTCGTCTGCGTGGCGCTCGACACGAAACTCCACGGTCTGCCCGGGATCGGAGTACTTGATGGCGTTGGAGAGCAGATTGCAAAGGATGTGGCGGAGAAGTGTTTCATCGCTCATCGCGCCGTCGAGCTGGCCCTCGCAGGTGAGCTGGATGGGGCACACGCCGTTGTGGGCGGAGTGTACTTCATCGGCGAGCGCGGAGGCGAGCTGTGCGAGTTGCACGGGCACGGGCTCGAAGCGCTGCTTGCCCTCCTCCACGCGGCGGATGAGCAGTACTTCCTCGATGAGGTTTGCGAGCGTGCGCGTGGAGCGGGTGATCATGGCCAGGTGGTGCGCGCGTTTTTCATCCGGCAGGTCGCGATAAAAAAGGCGCAGCACATCGGCAGCGGACATGATGACGCCGAGCGGGGTGCGGAATTCGTGGGACACGAGCGACACGAAATTGGCGCGCAATTCACTTAGCTCCTGCTCGGCTTTCAGCGCGGCGCGCAGTTCCTCCTGCGTGCGCGTGAGGTCTTCCGTGCGCAGGGCCACGCGCTGCTCCAGCGTGGCGTTGGCTTCGCGGAGGCGCTCCTCGGCCTCCTGGCGGTCGGTGATGTCGCGGACGTTGATGACGACACCCTCGATGCCGGGCACGTCGATGCAGTTTGTGCCGATGGCCTCCACGTAGCGCATGCTGCCATCCTGCACATGCACGCGATAGGCGATGCGGGAGGATGTATGGCCGGGCTCGGCGAGCAGATCCTTCATCGCGGCGAGGATTCGCGGGGCGTCCTCCGGGTGAATCTTTGGGAAGCTGCCGTTCTGCATGAGCATATCGCCCGGAAGTGTCTCACCGAAGAGACGGACTGCGCCGGGATTGCGGTAGAGCAGGCCGCCATCCGGCTTGAACACGAGCACGCCATCGAACGAGCTTTCCACAAGCGTGCGAAAGCGCATCTCGGAGACCCTTGCGAGCTGGCGGCGTCGCCAGCGCCAGAGCAGCCAGGCGATGAGAAAGACCAGGGCAATGCCGACGCCCCACGCGACGCGCACGAGGATGACGCGAAACTCGGGGCGCATCCACACAGGCGGCAACTCCAGCACGCGCACGCGCTCGGTGCCGCGCACGGAGACGGAGAACAGCGGCCCCTCAATGTTGGTGGGTCCATCGGGGAAGCGGCTGGCACCGGTGAATTCCGCCCGGGTGCCGACTGGGAATCGCTCGAAGGGCTGATCGACGGGATCGAAGATGACCTCGACGCTGCCGCCGTCGCAGTCCACTAGCAGTACTTCGCGGGGCATGGTCACGCGCTTGCCGTCGATTTCGTAGGAGGGGTTGTTTCGGAAATGCGCGGTGACCCGGCCTCGCACCGTGACGAATGCGGCGTCGTATTTTTGGGAAGTTGCGGTGGCGGGGGTGATGAGCTCCGGCACGGGGAGTGCAGCGGGCCCGAGGGACTCCACGCGCACGGCCTCGAACCACCGGCCTGGGGTGCCCGTGTTGCGAACGACGGCGTGCAGGCGGTCGCCCAGCACGATGGCAGTCTGCGGGGGATTGCGCAGGACAAGGCGAATTGCGCCGGATTCATCCTGGAGAAACACGTATCCCGGCGCGAGCACGAGGGTGACGGTACCGGTGATGCCATACAACTCACCCTTTTGCGCGCGGAGCGCCTCGCCGATGGGTGCCTGCTGGTATGACTGCAGGTCCTGTGCGCGCGCTCCGATGGTGAAGGTGAGCAGGAGCAGGATGCGCAGCGTGCGAAATAGGAAATAGGAATGGCGTGCTGCTGTCATCATCAGGTGACTCGAGCGCACGCATGGCAATGGAGCGGCACGAGTCATTGCGTTAGCTCACACGAAGCCGGGGGCAGTATCCATACGGAACTTGCCTTACTGACGGGGCAAGTTCGCGGGTCTGGTCTATAGGCCGAGTTTGGCAAAGGTTCGCTCGGAGGTGGTCACATCCAGCAGGGCTGCGCCGAGCTGTGTCCTGCCATCGCGCGTGTGGACTGCGCGCGCGGACAGGGGGGCGAGGTGTTGGTGGATTTCCTCCACGTAGTTGAGGACGAGGTTCAGGGTGCCGCGGATTTCTGTTTCCGTGACGGGCATCCCGCTCCGCACCTTTTCGGTGATGCGGGTTACACACTCACAATAGTCGGGGAAATGGGAGGGAAGCTGGCATTCGTAGATGCCCTCGATAGTGTGCCAGATATCGGGCGGGGCGAGGACCCTGCGGGCGAGACGTGCCTCCGCGAGTTCGTGTGGAAGCCCCAGGCGGCGGACGAGGCCGCGCATGAGCAGGGCGACGTGCAGGCGGTCCAGCGCGATGAGGACGTGGACGTAGAGATCCAATGCCGAGAGCGTGCGCGACAATTCGGGGAGGGTTGTAAAATAGCGGGCCACTTCCGGTGAGAGGAGTGAGCACCGGACCCGCAGGTGATTAGGCAGGGTATCGACCCGCCAGGCTGCGGCAGCCCGGCCGGGAGGCTTCGCGTTGCGATGGTCGGATGACATAGGTTGGATTGGTTTTGCAGGTGGCTTTCCGCGGGGTTGCGCCCGCGATGAATGGCACACGCTCTGGCCAGGCGCCGGAATGCGCCCGGGTGGTGTAACCACGGAATAATGCACGCCGTTTGCCGTGGGGGCCATACGGGCAATACCGTATGGGGTGGGGCATGCTTTATTTATACTAGCTTAACAAATTTCTGACATTCCGGTCTGAACGACAGCTAGGGTCGGCGCATGAAACTACGTCTGCTTTCGCTTTTGTTGATGTGCTTTTCGGTGAGTCCACGAGCCATGGCAGAGGAGTTTGCATTGGCCGTTCCCCACAAAGAGCACCTGACGGCGGCGCAGATTTACGAAAGTGGAAATCCGCCCAGTGATATCAAGCGATTCCGCGGGCAGTTGGTCCTCCTGAACGTTTCCGTGAAAATCGAGAGGGCCACACCTCTTGTGGAAATTGAAATGCCGACGGAAGAGAACGCGCCCGATCGGACGAGAAAGGGATTGATTCAGGCGCACCTCCTCACTGCCACCACGGAGGCTGCGGGGCTCAAGAAGGATGGGCGATATCGCGTGGAGGGAACCATTGTGGATGAAGGTTTCGGAGCCTACACGATCCATCTGCTGAGGGCGCAGCCCAGAGTGGAGAAGCCTGCGGCCCCGGCTGCGAGCAAGTGGGATGACGTGACTCCCTTCGACCCCAGGGAATTGGAAATCCTGAAAGGGCTTACCCTGAAGGCGACGGTCAAGCAGGTGATTGGCAAGCTCTCCACCTTTGGCACGCCGCGTCCGGAGGATACCTTTACGATCGCCTTCGGAGATTTGCCCAAGGAAAAGCTCCATTTCGTCCCTCCGCTCAAGCCGAATGAGGTTCCGCCCAGCGTCTACATTCCCATTCCTGGGGATTCCCTCAAGGTGGTGAAGATTAAGCATGGCGGAAAATCCGGAGGTGGAAGGGGGAAGACGGTTATTCATTTGTCGGCTTCCAGCGATTCCAGCAACTTTCGCATCCAACTGGTCGCGGAGTCCTTTGAAAAGGGGAGCGAGGTGCGGTTTTGGATGCGAACCGATGATGGGTTTGCGGGCAGTATGGCGGATGGGGTGGGGGTTTTGGAATAGTGTTGAGACGTGAGATTTGGAAACGTGGAGAAGTCTCGAATGACGAATGGGCTCCAGATTTGCGCTTGCTAGACGAGTTCCAGTAGGCGGAAGTCGTTTGTGGTAGCTTGATTGCGTCGTTTCCGGCACCGGTTTGCTGTGTTACTTTCTGGCCGGAGACCATCAGGGAGCCGATGCGCTGGCCACGAATCCGAAGTGATCGCCTCCGCTGGAGGTGCCGCGGAGCTGGCCCAGGATTGCGATTCGTTCGATGGCTGAAGGCGCGGTGGATTGGCCTCCCGAGATTACTGCGTCGTCGGTATCCACGCCGGCCGCGATGCTGCTCGCGACGAAGTCTCCACCTACTTTTACCATGCCGATTTTGGCGTGTCCGTTGAATCCCTCGCCTTGGAACACTCCGCCAAGGAGTGCCGCATTGAACACGCTGCCGCGCACCGTGACGGAGTTGATCGCAATAGAGCTCAGTACCAGCGACAAGCTGCCCGCGCCGATGATATCGCCGCCGTCGCTGGGGAGGTTGCACCTTGGTCCGTCGTCGCGGGTGGCTCGCCGGACATCTGGGCTTCCTCTGGCCTGCCCTCGTGCCTACCGGAACCAGCACCCAGGACGTCCCTCAGCGCGTGCGGTCAGAATCGTTAGAATCGTCAGCTTGCGCTTAAACGGGGGAGTTGCGAAGAAAGTGTTGCGTGTACTGCTTAGCGCCGAATATTTTTGGCGAGTTTTTGCAACTGGGCGCTCATCTTGAGGCCTGCGCCGGCTGCTTCGCCGATGTTGATTTCAAAACGAAGTTTTTGTCCCTCCATCACAAAGTTAATAATTCCGCCGCGACGTCCAAACGCATCAGATTCTCCGACCGTCAAAGTGTTCGACACATTGAGAGCGTGGCTGCGTTCAGGGAAATGGTTGTCTTCGTCAGCGCAAAAAAATAACAAATGGGTCTCTCGGGCGGCTGCCGTACTCTGAACGGACCGAACAAGAATTGGTCGACCATTAATCGTGCGATCCCTTGTGAGCCGCTCGAGTGCGTCGCCGAATGGACTCTCTCCAAAAACACCGATAATGATGGGACTGGCCGCCGTGTCAAAACGTTGGGATGGCCATTCGACAAATTTGGCAAAGTTGAACAGAAACGCCGCCTTTAACTGATACTCCTCGGACACCAACTCGGCGCTGAACCCAGTGCTGAACTGGCACAATAACCCCAGCCAAGCGAGATAGCCGGCCAAAGCGATTCGGCGAAGCTTGCCTGTTGGCCCCACGGTGGGGCTTGCTTTGAACGGCCTCCGAAGTTCCATGTTTCTTCAGCGGGACCTGCTGTGGGCTCTCCGTCGCGCGGAGGATTTCACGGTTAACTCGTCGTAAACCTCCGGGTACGGAAGGATACGAATGTTAGTCAATCGAAACCATTCACAGGCCGAAGCCCGGTAAGCTTCGGCTTGCGCGATGATCATGTTCGAAAGAATAGGAACGGGTGCCGGAATGAGTCGTGTCATGCGCCGACCTTAGAATCTGTACTGGAGTTTAACCCAGAAACTGCGGCCTTCCTGCGGGATGGTGTCCTGCACGTGTCCGGTGGAACCGGGATAGGAATACTTTTTGTCGAAAAGGTTATACACACTGGCCGACAATTCGAGGCCGCGGACGATCTCGTGACTGAAGAGGGTCGCATTCGCGATGAAGAACCCACTGTTTTGACCTCCCGCCAGCGTCTTCATGCTGCTGTAGTATTGGAGATCCACTCCGGCATGCACGTAGTCGCGATAAAGAGGCGTGATGAGGCTCACCTTTCCCATGTGGCGGGGAGAGTTGTTCAATTCCTCGCCACTTTCCCCATCCTCGGCGTGCTGGAGCGAGTAGCTGGCCCGGGCTTTGATGCCATGGGCAAGATCTCCGGTTAAGCCAATTTCCACGCCTTGCGCCGTCGCTTCGCTGGTGTTCTTGAAAACGAGCGATCCATCCGTGGAGTTTCGCGTCTGCGTAATGAGGTTAACGGTATCGTAGTAGTAGCCCGCCACACTCAAACGCAGGCTCCGAGAGAGGTATTGCTCCCAGACAACCTCATACGTTTGAATGGTCTCTGGCTGAAGATTCAGGTTCTTCTGGTTAAACCCGGGGGATTCCAGATAAAGCTCATAAGCGTTCGGCGCGCGAAAGGCCTGGCCGTACAGCAGCTTGAAGGTGGTCTTCTGGTTTGGGTTATAGACGAGCCCCAGTCGGGGATTGAGCGTCCCGCCGAAGTTCGAATAATTGTCGAACCGGAGACCTGCGTTCAGAGTAAGGCGTTTGGCGAGCGCAATATCGCTTTGGGCATACAGGCTCCACGACGATCCGTCCTGCTCGGTTTTGAAATTTGTCTCTCCGTCATCAGTGAAGTTCGACTGCACCAAGTTCAGGATCCGCCGGTATTCCGCCCCGACGATGACGGTGTTGCGCTCGCCAAATCTTTTGGTGAGCTGGACTTCCGCCCCGGCGCCGTCTCCGTAGTTGCTATCGTGGTTGATGACGATGAAAGGCCGATCCGGCGCGGCGTAGTTGTAAGGGTAGCGCGCGGTAGCCGTAATAGTCATAGTAGGCGCGCGCCATGAATTCCAAATCTTTGGAGAATGAATGGGCGTACTTCAGGTCGGCAAAGTACTGCTTGTCGGTGGTCTTTTCGCGCCCGTCGTTGAAAAAGGTTCCGAACGAAGCCGTGGGAACATGCTTGTCCCGCAGGGCGTACCCTCCAGACAGGGTAAAATCGCGGTAGCTTAGCCTTCCGTAAAAGTTCCGGGCGGATTCCGCGTCAGCATTTTCCGCTATACCGTGATTGGTCAGACGATGATCGAACTCTTTGAAAAATACCCGGGCTTCTCCCGCGCTGTCGTAGAGCGAACCGGACAGCAGCAATTCCACGCCATTGGCAAATTGTTTACCGTAGGTGAAGCGTCCGTGATAACTGTCCGAGCTTCCGCCAGCTCCCGAGACTTCGGCACCGTTGATGTCACCACCTTTGCGGGTGATCACATTGATCACGCCGAAGAAGGCGCTGTTTCCGTAGATGGAGGAACTTGGCCCGCGGATGATTTCAACCCTGTCGATCAGATCCACGTCAAGCATTGCTTCCCGCCCGATCAGCGCGGATCCGTACAAATTGTCGTTCATCCTGTGCCCATCCACGAGTAGCAAAACCCGCGTATTAAAATCCCCCGGACGCGCAAATCCGCGGGCGCCGATATTTGAATAGTTGCGTTCGTAGCTGACGAAAAAGCCCGCGGCACTGCGCAGCACATCGGCCAGGGTGCGATAGCCAAGCTTCTTGATTTCGTCCCTCTTGATGATTGTCACCGATGCCGGAGCCTGAGTGACTTTTTGCTCAAACCTCGATGCGCCG
>JAYUWZ010001179.1:0-5313 GCA_043753265.1 Verrucomicrobiaceae bacterium | reverse complement strand
GAAGCTCCGTTGCCGTTCCATTCTCGTTTCTAGCACCTCCTTCGCACGTCGTCCCGCTATTTTACAGGGCTTCCCGCTTTATTCAGCGTCTCCTTAAGAAACATGCGGCATTCCGTTAGGATATAAAATGAGCCTCTCATACCATTTCCCTGATGCCCGCTGCTCATTTAATCGGCTAATTGGCGAGGATCGTAAAATCGCGACTGGCGCGGCGCACTGCGGGCTCGTCGGTGACGATGATGGTCGCCCCGGGAAGGAGCTCGTCGTAAATTTTGGAGGCAAATTCCTGCGAGAAGCGCACCCGTTTCGCGAGATCCTCAAGATTCATCCCCCTCCCCGCCTCGTCGCTTTGCACGCTCATCCATTTGCGGGCTGGGCGGCCAGGTGCCCACGGGCTGGTAAAGCCGCTCACGCCCGCCAGCAGCGTGAAGACGTGCCCGCCGAGCGGACCGCTCACCTCGATGGCAGCACGCCCGATGGGCTCGCCGTTGCGATACACGTAGAGGGCGCGGTCCGCGGCGCTGACGAGTATGGTGATGGGCCCCTTTACGCTGCGCTCCGGATTCCATTGGTATTCCCCATCGGCCAGGGGCTTGAGCATGTCGGGCGTGAAATCCTTCGGCGCAAGCATGACGCCGGGATTTGCCGCGAAGTGGGGCTGGGGTTTCGCGTCATCACCGATGACGACTGTTCCACCTTTTCCTGTAAGCTCGAAGAGATACTTGGAGAAATCGTAAGGCATGCGGATGCAGCCGTGACTGGCCGGGTAGCCGGGAAGATTGCCCGAGTGCATGGCGATGCCGCTCCAGGTGAGGCGCTGCATATTGGGCATCGGCGCATTCTTGTAGAGATTCGACGCGTGCTTCTCCTTTTTCTCGAGGATGGTGAAGACCCCCGTGGGTGTGCGGTGCCCCTTGGTGCCAGTGCTCACGGAAGAGCGCCCAACGAGCACCCCGTTGCGATACACGTGCATCGATTGCTTGGGAATGCTCACGAGCACGACCACCGGGCCCTCCGGCGACACGCGCGGGTTCCACCAATACTCGCCCGGCTTCAGATCGCCACTGGGCCGGCCTGTCGGCAGGCCTTTGGTGTGGGAGCGCGGCTGCTGCGCGGTGGCGGCAACCATGGTGAAGCAAAGCACGGCGGCGAGCGGAATAAGTTTCATCTGATGTTTACTTGGGCGAAATATCGACACCGCTTATTCGAAGGGATGAAAGGCTGCCAAGGCGGAAATAGTAAAAAGCGGTCGCCCTCTGTATTTGCGTGGACAATGAATGACTCACCGGTAGCCGCTATTTCACCATCACTTCGAAGCGAGCTTTCTCCCGGTTTTTGCGGACGCTGGTAGCGTCGAAAACCTGGCCGTTCATGGCGATATGGACACCGGGAGACGCAAGCTGCACGGCGGCGATGGCGCAGCCGATATTGAAGACGGCGTCGCTGGCGCGAAACCGCGCCGGCGCCATGGAGCCAGTGAGCACGATGACTTTCCCCGGGATGCCGGTGAGAAATTGAGCGGTGTCCGTCATCGTATCGGTGCCGTGAGTAATGAGGATATGGGCTTCCGCCGAGGCCTCCACGCGGCGGCGGATGTCGCGGCGGTCGTCATCGGTCATCTCCAAGCTGTCTTTTGCGCAAGCCTGCTCGAGTTCATAGGAAAAGCTGACATTTGCCTCCTCAAGGATTTCGAGGATTTGCGGAGCCCCCACCTGGTAGGTGCTCTTGGCGTCGAAGTAAGCCTTATCGATGGTGCCGCCGGTGGTGATGATGCGAAGTTTCAATGTGAAGTGAGCGACAAACACACTACCTTGAAGCTCACTGCAAATCCTTGCTCGCCAAAAGATGAAAACCTTTCGCTCGCCCACCCCTCTTGTTCAGGCCTGACCATTTCGCACCGCTCTCCGCACTATGTCCCGACGCATCTACCCCAATCCCATCCTCGACGCACGCGAGGAATCCCTCATCGCAAAGCTGCAAAAAGACTTCGAGGGTTTCATCAAACCCGGCCCCGTCGAGCGTGGGCTCAAGACCATCACGGGAGCGGTGGGGCGGCTCATTCCACAAAAGCTGAAGGGTGTTTTTTCCAGCGCGAAGGCGGCGGCGGGAAATTGGCAATTGGTGAAACAAACGCTGGATATTGCGGCGAAAGGATTTCAGACGCTCACTCACCATGCGGCAAAGCTGGCCGTGTCCAAGCCGGGCCTCGTCGAGAAGCTCTCGGCGCGAGGCCTCCCGATTTCCAAGTTTCCAGAGGTGTGCCTGCTTCGGAGTTACGATCTTGAGGCTGCAGCTGAGAAGACGTGGGATATATCGCTCGCCGCAGTGGAAGGTGCCGCCACCGGTGCGTTTGGCTTTGTCGGGCTGCCCTTCAATCTGGCGCTCAGTTTTTTCCTGTACTTTCGCGCGGCCCAGGGCATCGCCCTGCATTATGGGTACGACGTGCAGGACGATCCGTCGGAACTGCAGTTTGCCGCTGAGGTCACGATACAGAGCCTCGACCCCAATTTTACCGGCAGCGGACTCGCAGGGCTGATAGGCAAGATGATGACTGCCGCCGAGGTTTCAGCACTCAAGCAAGCCCTTGGCCGCCTCTCCTACGCGGAAATGGCCAGGCAGGGCGGCTCTTCGCTGCTTTACGTGCAGATTCGGGCCATGGCGAGCCAGGCCGCCAAAAAGGCGTTGAAGAAAGCGAAACGCGAGGGCTTGGAAGCCGGCATTTTCAAAACGCTGCTCGCCCAGATGGCACAACGGATGCCGAAAGAGGCGGGGAAAAAAGCAGTGCCCATTCTTGGGGCACTCATCGGCGGATGCAGCGACGCCTATCTCATGAGTCGCATCCTCCGCGGCGCAAAGCTCATCTACCACAAGCGCTTCCTGCTGGAAAAAGAACACCGGATCGCACTGCTCAAAAAGCCGCGCACGCCGCGAAACGCCAGCGCGGTCGCAAAGAAGCCCTCCCCCATCAGCAAAGCCCCGGGTGCCTCGAAAGCATCCAAGCCCAGAAAAAGTGCATGATTTCCTGTGCACTCACCAGTAGGGACAGCAACTTTCATCCGCATGATTTAGAAAATCACCGTCGTCTGCGAGCGGGTAAATCACGCAACATGTCAATTTTTTGGCGTGAAATTTGGATTCCGAAAACGTAGTGTCGTTCGTGGCCGAATCAGAAATTCCAGAAGCAGAAACGCCTCTGTCAGAGGTGCCCTCAGAAGGCTTGTCCGACCTTGTGAAGCGTTCGGTGGATATTCGCGAGCGGATGCTTGGGATTGCAGAACGCGTGAAGGACCTAAAGGAAAAGGTTTCGCGACTCACACCCCCGCCCTCCCCGCCAGTTCCCCCGGACGAAACAAAATAGTTCGCCTGATTTAACGCCTTTCAGTGTGGAGTTCCGGCTGTCGCCTCTCCCCCTTCTTCCGGTTTCGCTCGCTCCTGTTCCGCGATGATTTCCGCCGCCGCCTCCCGCAATTCTTTCGAGAGTTCGAGAAGCCGAGACGCCGTATCCTCGGGAGTTTCGTTGAAGCGGATGGTTCGTTTCATCGGTTTGGTAACAGCTTCGTTAAGCGGTTCGCAGTTGGATGTCTCCGAATCGTTATTGCTTTTATAAAACTCTGCACCCGGCCCTGAATTCGTTTTCGATGAATCAGCATGCAAGACGAGGTAGACCCACACAATCTGCCAGGCGAAATGGGCAAACTTCCTGAATTCGGGGTGCGACGCTGGCTGGTTGAATTGGGAAAAATGCGGGAAATTCACGAGCGGATGGAAGCGGTCGTGGAGCGTCATCATGATTACCCTCAAAACCTGCCCGACAAGGAATGGCCGAATGAGCATTCCGCTTGAGAGTTTTTACCGCCTCCGCGTGACGTGGAAAACGCTAATTTGGCCCTCCATCTCTTTGATCGCGTACCGCGTTGACCTTGGCCTCGTCAACGGCAAGCGAAGCTTCAAGAGCTTTCCCAGCCGGGAAGCCGCAGAGAAATTCCGCAAAGACCACCTGGAGAAAGTGGGCGCACTGAGCGTCACATGCCCATCTGGCGGTTGCACGGAAAGGTGGACGTTCTTCACGGCCTTCCGCGTCACCTTGATGGAGATCTGTCCGAGTTGAATCGTCTCGGTCATCAGTAGCCGGGCTGGTTCTTGATAATCTCGAAGATCGCCAGAGTCGCTTTGCGGTCCCGCGACATGACGGGAAACTGCGCGTTCAAGACCTGCTTCTCTCGCGTTTCATCGCCCTTCCAGCCTGCCGGTGCCTTCTCGCGCATCGTTTGGTCGATTCGCAGGGCTAGCTCCGCCCGTGCCTCTTGTTCCAGGGGGCTTTCCTCACGCACCACTGCGGTATCTCAAGCGAGAACATCAAACAGATTGGAGTAGATCACCGTGGCCTCCGGCTTGCCGTGAAGAATGGCAGGCACCCCCGATATGGTGTCCTTCTTTGCCATGCGCTTCACCAGTTCCTCCGCCTTCTTGAGGAAAGCTTCGTAGGCAGCAGCGTCGGCCCTGCTTTGCTTGATGAGGTCATCCAGCAGCTTCGACATCTCCGCGTAGAACCGTGGGTCAGTTGGTCGCGGATGATGGTTTTGCGGACGTTGTTGATGATGCCCTCGGCGATGGCGTTCTTGGAGAGCTTGCCTTTGTCTTCGGCTCGTCTAACGCGCACAAGACCCTGCGTCAGCTTCTCGTGGAGGAACAGAAACTCGATGCCGTCACTCGCTACCCGGTGGCGTATTCAAGCCCTATGCTGGCGTCTCCACGGCGATCCTGCTGTTCACCAAGACCAATTCCGGCGGTACGGACCATTTTTGGTTCTACGACGTGGATGCAGATGGTATGTCCCTCGACGACAAACGCACTGAATTGCTGCCTTTGGAGAAGCTCGGGTCGGTTCCCAAAACGCCACTGATCGAGGCGGAGCACGCCAAGAACAACTTGCCGGACATTTTGGCGCGCTGGTCAAAGCGCGATACAAACGAACGTAAGAATCCCCGCACCGCTCAAAGCTTCTGCGTGCCCAAGGCCGACATCGCTGCACAGGGCTACGACCTCTCGCTCAACCGCTACAAAGAAGTAGTCCACGCCGAAGTTGCCCACCGACCACCTGCCGAAATTCTGAAAGCACTTCGAGACCTGGAGGTGGAGATTCAGCAGGGCATGAAGGAGCTGGAGGGGATGCTGAAGTGAAACTTGTCCACCGCCTTGACGAAGTGTGTGAAATTGTAATGGGCCAAGCCCCAAACGGCCAAGCTTGCAATGCTGACGGTAAAGGCTGCCCTCTCATTGCGGGCGCTGGTGATTTCGGTGAGACCAAGCCAC
>JAYUWZ010001178.1:0-5313 GCA_043753265.1 Verrucomicrobiaceae bacterium | reverse complement strand
TGAGTCTCCGAGAGTTGGTTCCTGAGGTCTCTCATTGTCCTCAATTCCGGCGGAAGTTTCTCCAGCATCGTGGCATGAATCACCGCAAGTTCGATGTTCAAGTTCACACTGGTTTCCAGATACTTGGCCGTCTCTCCGGGTAATTTTCCATTCCCAGCCTGTGGCAGGTTTGACTCTCGAAATGCACGCGCTGTTTCAATCGGCTGTTGGGAATCAATCAGTGCAGACGCGATTTCCAGCCTTGGGGTGAGCATGTTCGAAGCATTTGAAAGTCTCCCTTTTCCTGCGGGCCCATAATAATCCGCAACCATGTTTTTCGTCTCGCGCCTAAGCCATTCCCGGACTTGCGGCGCAGTCTCTGTATCAGCCAGATATCCGGCTATCGTCGATGCCGCAATGCCCTCCGCCTGCAGACACGAGAGCTTCCATCTCCGCTCCTTTTCCTCGACGGAGTCCGCTCCGGTTCCGCGATACCAGTTATCTAGTTCCTTGCTTGCGGCGGATCTGTTTAATTCTGAGCGTTCTTTCTCCGCCTCATGAAATAATGTTTGGAGTTTTTTGACCTCCGGGTTGCGCGCCACCCAATCCCGGTAAGCTTTCTCGTAAGCACTCGTTGCTTCCTTTAAATCATGTGCCAGCACTAACTTGCGTTTGGCAAGATCTTCGCTGGAAAGGCCTTCAAAATTGGAGATCCCCTTTACGCCACCAGCTTCCAAAGTTTTGACTGTGTCCGGGGCTGCCACTCCATTCCCACCGGGCTGTTCCACTACGGGTGCCTGCTCAAGGTACCAAATGCTTCCCGCCACTGCAATCACGCAGCACCCTACGGCCCCCCATGCTATGGCAGCCTTTCGTTCCATTATGCCCCCCCTCGGTTTAATCCAAGCCGTGTGCCATTCGACTTTCTTGGTGCCAATACCCAAAAATCATTCACCAAGCAATTAGCACACAACTCTGGTAATCCAAATGCGGAGGGAGGCATGTTGAGGTGAATATATAAATCGGGTGACAGAGAGTCAATGATTTATTTATGCACTGAATGCATGATCATCCGACATTCCTCTCTGTCCTTCGCATATACACTACTTCCTCATTGGTGAATCCTGCAGGGAACTCAAGTGACCTGAAACAGGTGCCGCCGGCCGCCTGAATCGCCATTTTGAATCCTTGACCCCCCTGCGGCTTCCCGGCAGTTTACTGGGCTCGTTTCGTCATTTAACCAACCGTCTTCTGTTGATATTGTGAGTAGCAACCAACTTCGCATCGGCATCCCAAAGGGGAGCCTTCAAGAATCCACTCTGGCGCTTTTCAAGGCGGCGGGGATGCCGTTTTATGGGTCCGAGCGGACGCTTTGGTTGAATTCCGGGGACCCGGAGCTGGTGCCGGTGCTGCTGCGGCCGCAGGAGATTCCGGGGTATGTGGCGGATGGCTCGCTGGATTGCGGGCTCTCGGGGTGGGACTGGATCAATGAGTCGCAGAAGGCGCCGGAGCTTTCGGTGCTGGCGAACCTGATGTATTCCAAGCGCTCGTTTCGCCCGGTGAAGTGGGTGCTGGCGGTGTCGGAGGATTCGCCGTGGCGCAGTGTGCAGGATTTGCGGGAGGCGAAGCCTCATCTGCGGGTGTCGACGGAGCTGATGCGCACGACGGAGGACTGGCTGGCGGAGCAGGGCATCCGCGCGAAGGTGGATCTCTCGTGGGGTGCGACGGAGGCGAAGCCGCCGATTTTTGCGGATGCGATTGTGGACTGCACGGAGACGGGGGCCTCGCTACGCGCGAACCGCCTGGTGGTGCTGGCGACGATCCTGGAATCGACGTCGCGGTTCTTTGCCAACAAGGCGATGATGCGCGACCCGAATGCGCTGTGGAAGCGGACGAAAATGGAATCCATCGCGCTGCTGCTGAAAAGCTGCCTCGCAGCGGAGACGCGGGTCTCCATCTCGGTGCTGTGCAAGAGCGTGGCGGTGGCGGATGACGTGGAGAAGAACATCCCTGCGGGACTCGAATTTTTCCGCGGAACGGCGGGCGACAAGGTGTCGTTTGAAATCAGTTGCGAACAGGAGCGGGTGCGCGATCTGGTGCCTGTGCTGGCGCGCATCGGGGCCAGCCAAATCGGCGTAAAGCGGCTTGACATGTGGTATTCCCCTAGTATCTGATTTCCCTTCTCCAAATTTCCTAGAGAGATGCCGGGATAGCTCAATTGGTTAGAGCGCCAGATTGTGAATCTGGAGGTTACGGGTTCGACCCCCGTTCCTGGTACTCGAAATTTTCTTTGATTACCCATGGCCAATCTCGTTGAACCGCAAACCCTCAAAGGATTTCGTGACCTGCTCCCGGAGCAGATGATCCTGCGGAATGAGGCCGTGGAAAAAATTCGCAATGTGTATGCGAAGTATGGGTTTGCGCCGATCGACACGCCCATCCTGGAATACCTCCGCACGCTGGTGGGCACGGGCGGCGAGGAGACGAACAAGTCGCTCTTTCATGTAAAGACGCCGGAGCAGGAATCGGCCGCGATGCGGTTCGACCTGACGGTGCCTTTCGCGCGCATCATCGCGCAGTATCCTCTCGAAACGAAGCTGCCTTTCCGCCGGTACCACATCGGCCCCGTATTTCGCGGGGACAAGCCGGACCCGGGCCGCTATCGGCAGTTCACGCAATTCGACATCGATGTGGCGGGGACGAAGTCCATCGTGATCGAGGCGGAGATGGTGGCCGCGATGGCGGATGTGATGACGGATTTTGGCATGCAGCCCGGCGAGTTCGTGCTGCAGATTAATAACCTCAAGAGCATCTACGCATTCCTCGCGCAGATCGGGATTGAGAATCCGGCCACTGCCAAACGCGTGATGCGCGTGGTGGACAAGCTGCAAAAGATCGGCCCCGCGGAAGTGGCGAAGGAGCTGTGCGGCGGGCGCGTGGATGCGTCCGGCGACCCGATCGACGGCGTGGGACTGAAGCCCGAGCAGGCGGAGCAGATTTGCAATTTCATCAAGGTCACGGGTGCCAAGCGCATCGACGTGGTGGAGCAGCTGCGCGGCATCCTGACGCCATGCGACCAGGCCACGGAGGCGCTGGCGGAGTTGCAACAGCTCGCGGAGTTGCTGGAAGCGCTGGGCGTGAATGAGCAGACGGCGATTTTTGACTGCTCGCTGATGCGCGGGCTGGATTACTACACGGCGACGGTGTTCGAGGGGTATATCCCCGCGGCGCCGCAGTATGGCTCCATCATGGGTGGCGGCCGCTACGACGGTCTCGTGGATCGCTTTGCGGAGAACGGTGTTGCGGCGTGCGGAGTGTCCATCGGGCTCGACCGTTTCCTCGATGCGATGATTTTTGTGGGCAAGCTGAAGGTGCGCAAATCGACCACGCAGGCGCTGGTGATCGGCATGAAGGGCGTGAACCAGACGCACCTGCTAAGCCTCGCCGCGGAGTTGCGCGGCGCGGGCGTGAACACCGAGGTGTATTCCGGCGCGGAGAAGGCGAGCATGAAGGACCAGATGGCCTATGCGAACGACAAGGACATCCCGCTGGCGATCATCGTGGGTGAGAACGAGGTGCAGGAAAACACGGTATCCGTGAAGAACCTGGCGATGGGCAGTGCCATCAAGGCTGCGGCGAAGGACAGCGAGGAGTATAAGACGCTTTCCAAGGCTGGGCAGGTGACAATCCCGCGCGGGGATATGCTCGGGCAGGTGAAGACCTGGCTGGCGTAGGGTGGGGCGGAGTCGGGACTCATGCGGACAGAATGTCCGCATCACAATGGCGGACAGGATGTCCGCGCTACATTTTGGCTGCGTGCCCTGTTTGCTGGAGGGTGCTGAGTCTGTTGGCTGGCATGGACATGGACAGGGTCGTGCTGCGAGTGCCGGCCACGGAGGGTTGCGTGGCGCAGGTGTGGGTGGCGGAGCCGTGGACGACGAAGACCATATCGGCCTGCACCTGGTAGTTCGCGAGAAAGGCCGGGATTACTGCGGGCCGGGTTTCCATCGTATTGCCATCCGGAATCTCGTGCGCCAGTGCGTTGGCGGAGACAAGGGGCATGGCGGGCGGGAAGATTGAAACGATGCGAACGTGGGAATTATTCTGGCAAGGTAGAGCCCCGGCATCCTTGAAAAGGTTGTGCAGCGCATGGCTAATCACAGAGTGATAGCCGGGGCGGTTGCGAAGAACTGGGTCGGCGCGGAGGGTGCCGTCGGGTGCCTCGATGACGGGGTTGGCAACGATGGCGATGACATAGGGCCTCGCTACGGAGCCACCCGATTGGAGCACGCGCACACACGGCGGCGCGGCGGCCATTACCATCACGGAGATATTATTACTCGCCGGTCTGCTGGCGCTGCTGAGGCGCAGTGTGGCGGGGCCGGCCGGGATGCTGGCAGGCAGGCTTTCTGCGAAGGCAAGATGGGTGGACACAAAGCGGGGAGTAACTTGAAAAACACCGAATGCGGTGGCGAATTCAATAGCGGAATCACCCCGAATATCCGAGCCTTCGACGCTGAAGAAATCTCCGTGAATCACGGGACCCGTGGCTATTATGTGCATGATGAAAGATAGGGAAACTGCCGGGAACGTTTCGCAGCACCCATCCCTGATGAACGCGCGGAACCTCAATCCAGAAGCAATCGATTCGTTGATTAACGCCAGTGCAGTCCTGCCGGCGTCTCCGGATAATGCCTCGCGCTATCGCGGCATCCTATCGAGGTTGAGCTTGGGGAGGCTGTGCTTCTCAAGTATGACGGTGGCAGTGGCTTCAGCGCGTGGGGACGGGCCAAAGCGGCGGGTTTGGGACTCATGGGATGCGCATTAGAAATGATATGAGGGTTAATTCAATACAATAGTGAACATGACAGAATATATATGTACCAGAGTTGGACTCTGGGTTCGTAGGATAGAAATCATTTGATGGCTTTGTTCTATCTCATCGCGATGGCTAACTGCAACGCTTGACGCTGGGGTGAGATAGTGATTGTCTTATGGAAACTAGACTATCTACCTCCCATGCCACATATCACCCTCACTGGAAGCGTCGGAGCAGGCGGCGCGAATCACCCGGCTGACGTGCTCGCCATCAGGACGCGATTGAGAGCGCTTGGTTTCAACTGGATCGGGGCCGCGGGCGGCAGCGATGCGGAACTGGTCCGAACCATCCGGCTTTTCCAGGGAATCAAAAGCGGAGCGGGAAGCGGCTCGGGGCAGGATGGCCGCATCGATGTAAATGGCAGCACGCATCGCTGGCTGGAGGCTGCGAACAGTCCGCGCTGGCTTGAAATCCGGCAATCGCCCGGGGACCTCGGCTGGGAGAAGCTGTTTCAG